>CAYTPF010000024.1:0-11576 GCA_964439775.1 uncultured bacterium
TCCTACTTTTAGAGATAATTATTTTAAGTTTGATTTTTTTAAAGGATTAAATTTAAAAAAATTAGAATTAATATTAGAACAGAGTAATGCGACTTTTATTGTTAATGTTCATCCAAAATTAAAATTAGATGAAAATATTTTTAAAAAGTATAATAATATTATAATAAATAATTTTACGGATGTAAATAGATTACTAGCTGAGGTAGATATATTGCTAACTGATTATTCAAGTATTTATTTTGATTTTTTATTGAAAAATAGACCGATTATTTTTACACCTTTTGATTATGATGATTATGTAAATAATAATAGAAAATTTTATTATAAATATTCTGATTTTACTCCAGGTAAAAAGTGTAACAATTGGGATGAAACTTTAATTGAAATTCAGAATGTTTTTGATGGCAATGATCTTTATATGTCTAAGAGACAAGAGATGAAAAAAATATTTCATAAATATGAAGATTTAAATAATTGTAATAGAATTATAAATAGGATTAAAAAATATGAAACAAAATAAAATTATCTTTTTTTCATTAATTTCATTGTTAGTATTAATGTTCCTTTTTAACAAATTGTTATTTGGAGATTATAAATTTATTGGTCCAGATGCATTATCACCAGCTGCGATAAATCAAGGAATTGAGTTTTCTAAACAAGAAACTGGTGAATATCCTTTATGGATGCCATGGGTTTTTAGTGGTTTGCCAAGTATTCATTCAATGCAAAATATATCACAATTTTATTTACCTCATATTTTTATAGATTTTTTAGAAAAAAATGGTTTGCCAAGAATTTGGAATTATATTTTCCACTTTATTTTTTGTGGTATTGGATCTTTTTTATTATTGAAGAGATTTAAGGTAGATGATCTTTCAGCAATTTTTGGTGCTTTGTCATTTACATTTACTCCTTATTTAATTACTATGGTTGTTCATGGTCATGGAAGTCAAATGATGACATCTGTATATATCCCTTGGGTAATATGGGCAGTCCATAGACTTAAAACTAATCCTAAAATTTATAATATAGGTATACTTGCTTTAATAGTTGGTTTGCAATTACAAAGAGCTCATGTACAGATAGCTTATTATACTTGGATGTTAGTAGGATTATATGTTTTAATGATAATGATTAATTATATCAAATTAGCAGAAAGTGTAAATAAAACTAAAATAGTTATAATGATATCTCTTGGTTTATTAATTGGATTGGGTATGTCTCTTAGTATATATATACCTGTTTTAGAATATTCAAATTACTCTATAAGGGGTTCTACAGGTGGAGGTACAGGTTTTGAATATGCTACACAATGGTCTTTTAGCTTAATGGAGATTGGATCATTTATACTACCATCTTTTGTTGGATTTGGAGGAATCACTTATTGGGGACAAATGCCATTTACAGATTATCCCAATTATATGGGTATCTTAGTCTTAATCTTTGCAATCATAGGTGCATTAAAATCAAATAATAAAGAAAAAAACATTTTTATATGGACAATATTTTTTGCACTATTATTATCTTTGGGAAGTAACTTCGCATTATTTTACGGTATCTTCTATGATTATTTCCCATTCTTCAACAAGTTTCGTGTTCCAGTTATGATATTGATTTTAGTACAATTTTGTGTATCTATTTTGGCTGGCCTTGGATTGAATTGTTTGAAAAATAATTTTAATTTTTTAAAAATAAATAAAAATCTTAAGATTTTAGGATCAATTTTATTTTTTATATTATTTATTTTAATTCTTTTTGGAAAGCAGATTATTTATTCATTTTTACCTTCAAAAGATTTATTGCAAAGATTTGGTATGCAAGGTCAGAATGTAATAAATAAATTAAGATATGATAATATATATAATGAGACACTCTTTTTAATAATAATTTTATTTTTAGTTTTACTATTAGCATATTTTTATAAAAAAAATCAATTGAAATGGTCGATTATAGCTTATAGTATTATTGTAATCTCAATTTTAGATTTAACTATAGTTAATCATAAAATTATTGAACCAACTAAGGAATCTTACAGGAGTAGTACTTTAAGTCCGGTTATAGCCAAAAAAAGATATTTAAAAAAAGATGATATTATAAAATTCTTACAAAATGACACGTCAAATTTTAGAATTTTCCCATTAGGTCAGCTAGGTAATCAAAATAGATGGTCTGCTTTTAATATTGAAAGTATATATGGCTATCATCCTGCAAAATTAAATAATTATAATATATTTATGAATCAAATTGGATTTGAAAAAAATAATGTTTTACAAATGTTAAATGTTAAATATTTAATATCATTGCAAGAAATAGAACATCCATTATTCAATGGAGTTTTCGAAGGTAAATTATATCACAATAATAAATATCATAATGCTTATATATATTTATTTAAAAATTATATAGATAGAGCTTTTTTTGTTGATAGTTTAGTTTTTTCTGAAAATGATAAGATATTGGATTATGTTAAAAATTCAAAAAAATCTTTTACACAAGAATCTTTTATAAATGCTGATTTAGATCAATATTCTTTTGATAAGCAAAGGAGTGTTGATTTTATTAAAAACTCACCTAATAAAATAGAATTGGAATCAAGATCAGATAATCCTCAATTTTTGGTATTAAGTGAAATCTACTATCCAAAGGGGTGGAAAGCATATATTAATGGTAATATAACTGAAATTTTTCAAGTAAATTCAGTGTTAAGAGGGGTTTATTTACCTGCGGGTATAAACAATATTTCATTTGTTTTTAATCCCATAGATGTAAAAATTGGATCAATGCTTTCTATAATTAGCATAATGTTATCTTTTATATTTATAACCTCAGTGTTCTATTATAAAAATAATGACTAATTCAACAAAAATTAAAATTAGTTTATTTGTAATTAGTGTATTAGTTATTTTTACAATTTTTTTTGTAAATCGTATAATTATTAGTAATGTTAGAATTGATTCAAGAATACAGGTAGAAAAAATAGCTGTAGCATATTCTGAAGTTATTCATAAAGAAGATGGTGATATCCCAAACTTTTTAAACATTTTTTTACCAACAATAAATTTTCCATTAGTTATAACATTTAATAATGAGTTTTATGGTCACAATAATCATACAATTTTTAAAAATAAAAGTAAAAATGAGTTAGATGCTCTGATTGAAGATTTTATTAAAACAAGTAAAAACAATTTTGAACCATTACCAATAATGTTTAATAAAATTGAAATGGGTAAAATACATTATGGAGACCCTAAAATTATAAATCAGTTGAAGTGGCTTCCATATTTTGAAATAGGATTTACATTGTTGATTTTATGTTTTGCTTATTATGGATTTCGGATATTAAGAATTAGTGAAAATAATCAAATTTGGATTGGTATGGCAAGAGAAACAGCTCATCAACTTGGCACACCAATTTCATCTATTTTTGGGTGGTTAAAGTTATTAGAAGATGATTCAATAAATAAAAATAATATATATAATTCAATTGAAGAAGATGTTAATAGATTAAGTGAAATATCTGATAGATTTTATAAAATAGGGATCACCCCTAAACTGGTGAAAATTGATATTGTTAAGATATTACAAGATATTAAAAGATATTATTTAAAAAGAATCTCAAATAAATCTAACGTAAAAATAAGTTTAAATTTTGATGATGATATTTTCAATGTAGATGGTGATATAATTTTATTGAATTGGGCAATTGAAAACATTATAAAAAATTCATTAGATGCTACTAATTATATGAATTCAATAATTAATATAAATATAATAAATAGAAATCATAATGTTATAATAGATATAATAGATAATGGTAAAGGTATTGCTAGAAAAAATTGGAAAAAAATCTTTGAACCTGGGTTTAGTTCTAAAGAAAAAGGTTGGGGTTTAGGGTTAAGTTTGACTAAACGTATTATAGAAGATTTGCATTATGGTAAGATTAGTGTTATTAGCTCAAATTCAAAATCAACTAATTTTCAAATTGTGTTGAATAAAAGTAAGAAATAGAGATTACAATTGTAATCTCTATTTCTTTAAGGAACATTCTAGTTTTATTTATATTAATGCTTTCTATTTCTAATGAATGCAGGAATATCTAGATCATCATCACCAAAAGATAAAATATTTTTATCTTTAGTCACTTCAATTGAACTATCTTCAGATTCTAGTTCTTTTTGTTTATATGTTGGAAGTGAGTTTTGAATTTCTTTTTCATCTTTTAGATGAATATCTTGTAAAGGATTATTATCATTATTTGGCATGCCTAATTCATTATTATCTATACCAGTAGCTATAACAGTGACTCTAATTTCATCTTGTATATCAGGATCAGTTACAATACCACTAATAATATCAGCATCATCTCCAGCTTCTTCATGAATTATTGATGCTGCATCACTCATTTCATGAGCTGACATATCTTTTGGACCAGTTATATTCATAAGTAATCCTTTTGCACCTTTTATATTTACGTCTTGTAATAATGGTGAATTAATAGCTTGTTGAGCAGCTAAAACAGCTCTTTCTTCACCATGAGCTATTCCAGTTCCCATTATAGCATTACCTTTATATTTCATTACCTTAGTAACATCAGCAAAATCTAAGTTGATTTTACCAGGAATATTAATTAAATCTGAAATTCCTTTTGTAGCTTGATGAAGTATGCTATCTGCTAAATTAAATGATTCATCTATAGATGTATTTATATCAGTAATTGTTAATAATACTTCATTAGGTATGACTAAAACAGTATCACAATTTTTCTTTAATTCTTTAATACCTTCTAAGGCTCTTTTTGTTCTTTTAGGTCCCTCGAACAAGAAGGGTTTTGTAACTATCCCTACTGTTAATGCATTGCACTCTTCTTTTGCAATTTTAGCAACTACAGGAGCTGCACCTGTTCCAGTTCCACCTCCCATACCAGCAGTAATAAATACCATATCAGTTCCATTAATCATTTCAATTAGAGCTTCTTTACTTTCTTCTGCAGCTCTTTTGCCAGTATCTGAATTTGCACCTGCTCCTAATCCTTTAGTTATCTCTTTCCCAATTTGTAATTGTTTTTGAGAATTATTTTCATCTAGATCTTGGGCGTCAGTATTAATTGCTAAGAATTCAACCTCTTTTATACCATCTTTAAGCATACGGTTTAAAGCATTACCACCAGCACCCCCAACTCCGATAACCATAATATTAGCTTTCTGATCTTTATAGTTTCCTCCTGGTTCAAATAACATAATGTTCCTTCCTTCTTTTATTTTGTGAATGTGTTAAAAAATTTCTTTTAATATTTGTTTAAGTGAATTGATAATGCTCTTAATAGAAAAATTTTCAGTTTGATTAATTTGTTTATTATTCATTGAATAGAGTAGTAATCCAACTGCAGTTGAATAAAATGGATTATTTAAATTCTCTGATATTCCACCATTCAAACTTGGTTTTCCTATTTTGACTGGTTGAAAAAATATATTACTAGCAAGATCAATTGAGTTCTTTAATAATGATCCACCACCTGTAAGTTTGATTCCAAAAGTAAAAACTTCTCCCTGTCCGCATTTTCGTATCTCAGATTTTGCTAACATTAATATTTCTTCCATACGAGGTTCAATAAATGAAGCTAATTCTTTTTGAGTTAAATTCTTAACTTCATTATCATTTACATCTTTTATATTTATTATTTCTTCAGGATTTGCAAGTGCTTCTTTTGCAATACCATAATTACATTTTAATTTTTCAGCATTTTCAATTGTTGTTTGTACACCATGTGCAATATCTAAAGTTATATTATTACCACCAAGTGGAATAATACCAGTGTGCTGAACACCACCATCTGTATAAACAATAACTTCAGTTGTTCCAGCACCAATATCTATAAGGGCAATCCCTAAATCTTTTTCGTTTTTATCTAGAACTGAGTAACTAGTAGCAAGTGGATTTAAAACAACATCAGTTATATCTAAACCAACTTTTTCTATACATTTTAAAATATTTTGTTCTCTAGTCCTTTCACTAGTTACCAAATGAACTTTAGTTTCTAATCTGTTACCAATCATCCCTAGAGGATCTTTAATACCAGTTTGATCATCAACTTTGTAATCTTGAGATAAAACATGCAATATTCTTCTTTCTAAAGGGAGTGTAATAGTTTGAGCATGTTTCAAAACACGTTTTATATCATTATTATCAATTTCTTGGTTCCCATTTTGAACCATTATTACACCAGTATTATTAATCCCTCTAATATGTTCTCCAGAAATTCCCATAATAATACTATCTATTTTTTCTCCAGATTGATTTTCAGCCTTTTCAATAGCAATGTTAATAGCATTAACAGTATCATTCATATTTACAACTATACCTTTTTTTATACCTATTGATTTGTTAGAACCTATACCAAGAATTTCTAATAAATTATTTTCATCAATAGAAGCTATTATAACACAAATTTTTGAAGTGCCAATATCAATAGCTGAAATTATTTTTTTCCCATTTTTCATAATAAAGTTATTCTTTTTCTTTTACTATTATTTGATTAGGTGTTCTCATATCTATATATGAATAATCATCCAAAAATTTATAATTTTGGATTGTTTTTTTAAATTTTGATAAATTTTTAATATCATTTTCACCTAGATATTTTGATAAAAATATTTTTGTATTTTTCATATAAAAAAGTGTAATGCTATCATTAGATAAATATATTTTATCTAATCCATTATACAAACTATTAAAGTGATCTTTAGAAAATTTTAAAATAGCAATGATTTCATTATAATTATTTAGATTAATTGAGTTAAGGTTATCAGATTGTATATTTTCTACTTCTAATATAATTGTTGGTATCTTAAAAAATGCTTTAACCTTATTATTAACAGGTAATATTTGTTCTTTTATATCTATAAGTATTGAATTTTTATCAATTTGAAAATAAGCAAGTGGTTGATTTTCAATAATTTCAATCAAAATAGTATTTGGATAAATTTTACTAACTTTTGAAGATTGTATGTAATCCATACTATCTAGTTTATTTTGAATTACCATAGGATCAATTTCAATAAGTGATTTTTTTAAATTAAAACTAGATATTATTTCATCATCATAATAAAAACTATTTCCATTTATAATAGTATAATTATAATTGAGCAAATTAAAATTAGATGAATATAAAAAACTGATTATAATTATAGAAGGTAAGAATGCTATTAAGAGTGCATTGCTTAGTAAATTGATTATATATGATAAATTAATTTTTTTCATAAACTTTCGTTTGAATAGAATCACTAAAACCGAGTAACTTAATTTCTAATTTCAAAATTATGTTAAATTGTTTTAAAACTTCTGATTGTATTTTTTTTATTAATTCTATTACATCTATAGATTTTGCATTTCCATGATTTACTATGAAATTTGCATGTTTAGTTGATATTTCAGCATCACCAAATTTTAAGCCTTTGAGTCCAGCTTTATCAATTAAATAACCTGCAGCAGGTCCAGATTTAGGATTTTTAAATATACTACCTGCTGATCTAAAACTTAATGGTTGAGATGCTTTCCTTTTTTGTGATGACTCTAATTTTAATTTTTTTATTAATTCTATATTTCCTTTTTTACATTGAAAATTAATATTAGTTATTATATCATTTTTTGAGAAACTTGAAGAACGATAATCAAATGTTATATCATTTTTTTTATAGATTTTTTCTTCACCATGCAAGTTTATTACTTCAGCAGATATAAAATAATTGGATATTTCTTCACCATATGCTCCAGCATTCATAATCAATGCACCACCTAAAGTCCCAGGTACTCCAATCAAACTCTCCAATCCTCCAATTCCTTTTTTGATTGCCATCCTTACCATTCTACTTAACATAACTCCAGAACCTGCAAAAATTTCATATGAATCAGAAATAGATAAATTTTTAAATGTTTTTGATAATGAAATCACTATACCCTTAAATCCTGAATCAGAAACTAATAAATTTGATCCAGAGCCAGTAATAAAAATTGGTATTTTATTTTTTTTTGATTCATTTAATATAAATTTTAACTCATTTTTATTTGATGGGTATACAAAAGCATCAACTTTGCCACCAATTCCAAAAGTTGTATGTTTTTTCATTGATTCGTTAAATAGAATTTTACGATTTATATTATCAATTAATTTTGTATGAATTCTTTTATTCATTTAGTTTAAAGCTTCATATATGTTATCAATTTCTCTCCAAATATTTCCTGCTCCCATTGTGATGATTATATCATTCTCTTTAGCTACATCTGATACATAATTTGAAATATTACTCTTTGAAGGAATAAATTTTGTATTTTTATGGCCCATATTGATCAAATCATCGATTATTATTTGACTAGTTATTCCTTTTATAGGAGCTTCTCGCGCTTCATATATATCAGTAATTATTATAATGTCTGCCAAATATAATGCTTCAGCAAAATCAGTATGAAAATCTTGTGTCCTAGTAAAAAGATGTGGTTGAAAAATTGCTATAATTCTATTTGACCAACCTGATTTAATGGCATTTAGAACAGATTTTACTTCTATTGGATGATGGGCATAATCATCAATTAGTTTTATACCATTTTTAAGTTCATATTTTATATCAAATCTTCTTTGGACACCTGAAAAATTATATAACCCATTTTTCATGGTTATAATTTCAATTTCTAATTCTTTAGCAATTGAAATTGCAGCTAAAGCATTCATTATATTATGTTTTCCTGGGACATTTAAATGAATTTTTGTTTTGAATATATTATCAATATAAAGATCAAAAGTAGATTCTAATTTATTATAAATTGGATTCTTTGCTTTTATATTTGCCTCATCAGAAAAACCAAAGGTAATGAATGGTCGATTTATTTTTTTAAGAATTTGAGAAGTATTAGAATAGTCAATGTTTATAGAAACTTTTCCATAAAAAGGTATTGAATTTGCAAATTGGATAAATGCATTTTGCAAATCAGCTAAATTTTCATAACAATCTAAATGTTCTAAATCAAGGTTATTTATCAGGGCGATAGTTGGAGTTAAAGATAAAAAAGTTCTATCAAATTCATCGGCTTCTACAACTATTATATCACCATCACCATACATACTATTAGAGCCAATTTCATTAACAATTCCACCTATTACTAATGTTGGATTTAATTGCCCTTCAATCAAAATTGATCCAAGCATTGAAGACGCTGTTGTTTTACCATGAGTTCCTGATATTGCTATGCTTGTAGATTTTACTTTTAACAATTCACTTAGCATTTCTGCCCTTCTAATGACAGGAATATTATTTTTGTTAGCTAAAATGATTTCTGGGTTATCTTTTTTTACTGCTGATGAATATACTACAACATTACTATTTTTAATCATTGTACTTTTGTGACCTATATTTACATCTATACCAAAAGCTTTAAGCTGTTTAGTTCTATCTGATTCTTTTTGATCTGAACCACTAATAGTAAACCCTAAATTAAACAAAAGCTCTGCCATACCACTCATTCCAATTCCACCAATACCTACAAAATGTATATGTTTTGTTTTCCCTAGCATAGCAAAGATTTTATTTCATTTATAATGATTTCCATTGAATCGGATTTTGATATTGCTTTCGAAGCAGTTTCCATTTTTAGTAATCTATTTGGATTGCTTAAAAGATAATTTATTGTATGTTCTAGCTTTCCCTTGATTAATTGATTCTGTTCAATAATAATTGCAGCTTTTGCATTTTGAGAAAATAGTGCATTTTTATATTGATGATTTCCAGCAGCTGTTGGAAATGGTATTAAAATAGAAGCTTTCCCAAAATAGTTTATTTCAGTTAATGTTAAGGCACCTGATCTAGATATAATTAAATCTGCAGCTGAGTATATCTTTGATATGTCTTGAATAAAATCAAAAAGAAAAATATTCTTGTCTAAATTCAAAATTTTAATATTTTTATAATGGTTTTTACCACATTGCCATATTATTGTGGCATTTAAGTTATTATAAAAACTTAAATTTTTTATAATATGATTATTAATAGGTTTAGAACCTTGACTACCACCACAAATAAAAATAGTAAATTTATTTTTGTTGAGGTTTAAATTTAATTTAGCATATTTCTTATCAGTTTTTATGAAATCAGCTCTAATTGGATTACCAGAAAAAACAACATTGTTTTGAAGATATTTCTTACTTTCTTTATAGCTAATACATATTATATTAGCAAACCTTGATAAAGTTCTAGTAGTAATACCAGGATAAGAATTTTGTTCTTGTAATAATATTTTTTTTCGCAAAATTACTGCAGATATTAATGGTAAACCAGAAGAATAACCTCCAGTTCCTATAACTAGCTTAGGATCAAAATTATAGATTAGTTTTAAAGACTTTAAAATGCCCCAAAATATTCTAAATGGCAATTTGAGGTTGTCAACAATATTAGATATAGAGATAGTTCTATGCATACCTTTGATATTAAGGAAAAAAGAATTTTTACTATGCTTAAGTTGAGATGATTCAATGCCAAATTTTGAACCTATGTACATAACATCAGCACCGTTTTTAACTAATTCAGTCTTAATTGCCATTGCAGGAAATAAATGTCCTCCAGTGCCACCACCACAGATGATTATTTTACTGTTTTTAAGCATTAAAAAATAGTTCTTCTTATATTATTAAATTTATTTTTCTTAGAAATATTTATTAAAATACCTAAGCTTAATAATGTTATAATTATATTTGATCCACCATAGCTAAAAAAGGGCAATGGTAAGCCTGTAGTTGGTAAAAACCCTACTACATAGCATATATTAATCAGTGCATAAGTTGTAATATTGATTATTATTCCTAAGGCAAGATACATTCCAAATGCATCCGAAGAATTCTTTGCTATAATAATACCTCTTATAAATAGCCATATAAATAAACAAAATATAATATTTATTCCAATAAAACCTAATTCTTCTCCCATAACAGAAAATATAAAATCAGTTTGAACTTCAGGTAGTAACCCAGGGAATTTGATGACACTATTACCTATACCTTGACCCCATAAGCCTCCATTGCCCAGTCCAATAATAGCTTGACTAGATTGATAATTTCCTTCTTGTAGACCTTTGGTTGGATTTATCCAATTTAGAATTCGTTGCCATTGATATCCGTTTTTAAACCATATAATAAATAAAATAGAAGAAAACATTATAGTAGTAGTTGTAAATAGATGTTTAAGTCTAATTCCACCAATAAATAAAAGCATTGATAGTATTAGTCCAATTGTAATAGCTGTGCTTAAGTCGGGCTGTGTAATAATGCCCATTAATACAATGCCAATTATAGATGCAATTGGTAAAAAACCAGTTTTAAAATCTTTAATATACCTGTATGATTTTTCTAAGTAGTATGATGTAAAAATAATTAATGCAATTCTAGCAATATCAGAAGTAGTAAAAATATTTTTACCTCCTATTATTAACCACCTAGCAGTTTTTCCAGATGAAAACAAATGGCCACTCAAAATAATTAAAATTGAAAATATTAAAATATATGGTGCTATATATTTTAGATTTTGATAGTCATATAA
>CAYTPF010000025.1:0-10947 GCA_964439775.1 uncultured bacterium
AAATCGTAGACACCATTATTTTCAGTTCCAAACAAATTATAGCCTTCTTCATCCGGACTACATATCCCATCGCTTCCACAATCATAAAAATACTCGCCATAATCCCAAAGTTCATTATTTTCTGATCCATCAATATTTAATAATGAATCAAAATTGTCTCCAGAAGGATCATAATTCCTATAGACTAAGTGAATATTATCAAGAAAGAAATCAATAGTATTAGAAGAATCATTTTCATGCGATACAGGAGAAATTATTATATTAAATAAATCTACCTTAGTATTTAAAAAGTCTGAGTCAATTATACTATTAGTATCCAATATGCTTGCAAAACCCAAAATTGTTCCAAACTCATCCGAATCAGCATCTTGTTGTATATAAATTGAATCAATACCATGTAAAAGTTCCATATCTAAAATCTCTATTTTACTATATGGTGTAAATGAATTTATTCGTTCTTTGTATGAAAAATTCAAATATGGCTGAGAATAGGGATTATTAGAAGAAGCTACAACCAAATTATTATCTCCTACATAATCCAACAAAATAATTAAACTTGATTCATCATCACTAGAACATAAAAAATCCAGCATATAATTTCCATTCAACATTAATGAATCTAGATTTATTGCTATTTCAGACGCTCCAATTTGAACTGGTAAAGCATTAAGTTTTAGACTATCAATATCAAGAGAATCGCTACCATAAATAAAAAAATTACTATCCTCATTATAATCAAAACTTAAATTTTCAGTCCATATTTTATCTATATCTGATTGCAATACAAGATATGCATTTAACTGATTATTAGAACTAACTTGATTAGCATTTGAATGATCAACAGAAATATTGTTTTGGCCCTGATTAGACAATAATGAATCCCCAAAAACCAATGTAGCTTGATTCAAAGAATAAAGGGATTGATACCCTAGTTTTAAATTTATAGATACAGTATCAATATCTTCATTAAAACATATATCATTATTATTTGAAACGACATCTGAATTTATTTTAAAAATACCAAAACTTTTTTTTCCACCAACATTACCAATATAAATCTTAGAGCTATTACCTATCTTATTAGACAACTGCAACGTCTTAAGTGAAGCATCAGTATTCAAATAAACCGATAAAGAATGACCTCCAGATTGTATTTGTGTATCCAAAACATTGTCCTTGCAACTATAAATACACAATAGACTTATTATTAAATAATAATAATATTTTTTCATTTAGCTAGAAAATAAAACTAAGACTTATTTATAATCGAATAAAATGATGAAATCATTTCTTTCCAATCAGAAAAACCTGGTGTTTTTGGCATATTAATAAATTCATGATTTGCACTTTTCAATACTTTATTAATAGATGCTTTTTTAGATAAATCATTAGATAAAGATTTGTCAAAATCCAAACAAACAACTTTATCTGAATTCTCTATAGCACTTATTAATGAGTCTTGCTCCTTACTACCATCCTTTGGCAAAGTAAGTCCTATTTTAGAAAGAGCATCATTCGAATAGTATCTATATTCATTAATAGATAACATCGTATATATAATTTTAGTATCTTTAAAAGTATCAATATTACTGTATTGTTCTTTAAATAAAGCTGGCAAAAAGGCCGTCTGCCAATCATTACAAATTATAAGATCCGGAACCCATAATAACTGTTTCAATGTCTCTAATGCAACTTTAGAAAATAATAAAAACTTTTCACCATTATCTTTAAAGATTCTACCATTCCTAGATTTATATAATAATTCTGGCACCGGCTTAAAATATATTTCATCTTCTAAAAAATAAATTTGAGCTCTAGATTCTGGTATGAAAGCAGATTTTATACTAACCAATTTCTCTTTACCATTAAAATCGACCGGAAAATCCTTCAATCTAATTACTTCTCTTAGTATATACTTTCGCTCACTTATAAAGCCATATTTCGGATGCAATAATCTTATTTCTACTTCAGGATTATCTTGAAATTTAATTGCAATTTTTTTTGCAATTTTTGATAAAATATACGTATTCGAAAACGGGTCAACTTCAGATGAAATATAAAATATTTTAAGAGGCATCAAATTAAAGTTTTTCTAGCCATTGTCTAGATTTTTGAAAATATTCACTATTAGGATACAAATCTAATAATTTTTGAAATTCATCTTTAGCTCTACTTTTATTGCCAATATTAATATAACATAGACCTAATTTATATTGAGAATCATCATATTTATTTGAATCCTTAAACTTGAAACCCTTTTCGAATTCTTTAACAATTTTTCTATAATCTTTCATACCATAAAATATTTCACCAAGCCAATATTGAGCATTGTCTGAAAGATCATGAGACTTATCAACCTGAATCAACTCTTCAAAAATCTTTAAAGCTTTTTTGTAATCACTATTCTGATACAATGATAAACCATCAATGTATTTTTCTCTATATTCACTATCAGTCATATCCTTAATATGCAATGAACCTTTTGATTGCAATTCTGAAATTTCTCTATAACTATCAGTTAAGGATGAAATCTTATTTTCAAACATAACAAGCATATTTAAAATCTCAAAATTAGTACTATCTGTATATGAAGCTCTATCCTCTAAAATTCTAACTTTATTATTGATTCTAACCAATGCATTAGTAAATTCAACATTCAAACTATCTGAAGTAAGCTTATAGTCATTTCTGAAAAAATTCAAATCATTCAAAAAAGCTTTTTCTATTTTATTAACCGTATTTTTTTGAGTTTTCAGTTCTTTTGTTAAAACTTCAATTATAAAAAATAATGAATCAATATATTCGTTTTGCTTTAAATAAGATGCTTTTATTTTTTTAATATCTCTACTGTTCTCCCTAGCCTTTTCATATGCGCTACTATTCAATAAATAATCAGGTTCTTGACTAGATACCGGTTTTGGAGAAGGCAGTTGATCACATTGATATAGAAACAATGCAATAACAATAATTGGTTTAAAACTTAGAATTGAATAATTTTTCATATTGCTTCCTTATATTATAAGATAGCAGTTTATAAATAAAATAAACACCACTTAATTTAATAATATTTAATTATTAGATACCATATAAATCATATTTCAATATCATTATTTATAATATTATTAATAACTGATATCATAAATATCATAGATATCAAAAATGTCCCACCATAACTTATAAATGGCAAGGGTAGACCGGTCACAGGAAACAAGCTAACTACCACACCCATATTTATAATAAAATGGAAGAATATAATGGATGAGAAACCTATTAAAACAAAACTACCAAATTGACTATTGAGTTTATCTGCCCTATCTATAACTGTTAATAGCATCCAATAAAATAAAATAAATATTACTAAAATACCAATAAAACCAAATTCCTCACCGATCACTGAAGCTATAAAATCACTATCTCTAACTGGAAGGAATCTAAGGTGCGTTTGCGATCCTTCTCCATATCCTCTTCCTAAAAAACCTCCCGAACCAATAGCTGTAATAGATTGAATTATTTGATATCCTGCCCCTAAAGGATCACTAGCTGGATCTAAAAATGTCAAGATCCTATTTTTTTGATGAGGATATAAATTATTCCACAAAAAAGAAGATAGCGTGCCAGAAAACAAATTAATAATAAATAAAAATATTCCATCTTTTAAAACTGGACGACTTAAAAAAATAATTAGCAATAATAAAAACATCCACATATAAAAAATTTGCAAATTAAACGCCGCTATTATGCTAAATAATGGGGAAACTACAACAAACAAATAAAATGGTCTTATTCCAGCCCACAATAATAATGGGAAAATTATTGCAGGGAAGATTATAGCTGTACCAAGATCTGGCTGTTTGAAAATAAGTGCTGCCGGTATAATTGCTATCAACATAATTATTGGAATTAATTTTAAATTATTACTTTGTCCCCTATAATCAGATAAATACTTACTCAGAGTAAAAACTATTATAATCTTTCCAAATTCAGCCGGCTGAAACCTTAATGGCCCAATAAAAATCCATCGCGTTGCACCAAATTTCTCTGGCATAAAAAATGTAACAACTAAAGCTATTATCAAAGCTACATATAAAAAATATGCCATTTCATAAAAAAAATTAATTCGAATAAGCTGAACAGAATAAAAAACAACTAATCCAATTAAACAAAAAATTAACTGTTTAAAGAAATTTGACTCTACAATAAGCAAGTCACCCTTGGTGCTATATAAGGTAATTAAACTAATAAAAATTAAACTAATTACAGGTAAAAAAATTGACCATACTATGCCAATATTTGAACTTTTAAAGAAATATTTATTTATCATATGACAAACTATTTGTTTCTGACAACTCTAAATATTTTTTAAAATATTCCTTTGCAATTGGAGTTGCTGTTGCTGATCCTTTTCCCCCATTTTCAACTATTACTGCAATAGTCAAAATATCATCTTTAGTTTCTAGATAACCAGCGAACCAAGAATGAGGTTCATTTGGTGGGTTCTCAACAGTGCCAGTTTTCCCTGAAACTACCCCACCACTATAAAGCTTAGTATTAACACCTGTACCGCCATCAGAATTAACGACATCATACAAAGATTTTTTTATAAAATCCCAAGTTTCATTCTCTAACTTTACATCTATTTTTTCAGATTCTAAATCTAAAACTAAATGTGGCGCTTTTGTATTCCCTCGAGTTGATATTATATTCATAAATTGGACGATTTGAATTGGTGTTGTTATAATCTCACCTTGCCCAATAACAAAATTCAATAAATTTCCTCTAGCCCATCCTCTACTTGTATATTTATCATTCATATACTTTTTATCTGGCACAATTCCTTTAAACTCATTTGGCAAATCAATATTAGTCTTAGAATTAAAACCAAATTTTTCAGCCATTTCGTACCATTCCGACAATTTAAATTCTTGAATGGCTTTGTAAAAATAAATATTACAAGAATATTTAATCGCGTCATTTAGATTTACCTCTCCATGTCCATCTAGATTCCAACAATGCCTATTCACATCATAATATTCATAACTACCTTTACATAGATAATTTTTACTAGGATGTATTCTATCAGTTTCAAGTATCATAGCAGCAGTAACTATTTTAAAAATAGAACCAGGTGCATAATACCCATTCAAAACACGATTATTCAAAGGTTTTGAAATATCATTGCTCCAATCACTCCATGTATCATAAGGTATAGGTCCTATAAATGATGTTAAGTCAAATTGAGGTGTACTTACAATCGACAAAACATCACCATTAACAGGGTTCATAGCAATTAGTGCACCTTTATAGTTTTTCATTATTTTTTCTGCAAAAAATTGTAACCTAGAATCAATTGTGAGAGTTAACGGTGCCCCAGATTTTTTATTATATTTAATTTCATCATCAATAATACCATGATCTCTTCCAAACTTATCAACTCTATGATATTCAAAACCATCAAGCCCTCTCAAAGATGATTCATATTGTTTTTCAATACCATCAGTCCCAATAATATCACCATATCTATAAACTGACTTAGTATTAGAATTTATTTGATCTAAGTTAACCTCTCTAAGATATCCCAAAGTATGCGATAATTGGCAAGAATCAGGATATATCCTTGCAGGTATTTCAGAAAATAAAATACCAGGAAATTGTAATAAATTTTCTTTCAATCTTGACATTTCAATAAAATCTAAATGTCTTTTAATTGTCATAGGCTTAAATTTATAAATAGATTTGATTTTGGCATTCAATTGATTTTTAATAAAGTTTGAATCAATTTGAGTTATACTTTCAAATAGCTTGTAATCAAATCCTGAATTTATGTCTTCTGGTATAATTTGCAATTCAAAGATTGGCCTATTATCTACTATAGCTATTTCATTTCTATCATAAATAATTCCTCTAGGCGCTTTTTTAATTACTTGACGTATGCTATTACTTCTTGATTTAGCAACATATTTTTGATGCTTAATTATTTGAATATCAAAATATTTAATAATAAGGCTAAATAATACAATTGTAATTGCAAATTGCATAATAAATACAGTTGATTTTTTATTATAGCTAAAATCTTGCATTTATCTTAACATAGATTTTTTATTATTTAAAATATTATCAATCAAAATGTAAATTAAAAAACTTATTGATGAATTAATTATAACAATTTTAAAAATTAAAAAAATATCAATAATTATATCATTATATCTAAAAAAGCTATAAATAGAAGAATGCATTGCATATATAAAAATTATGTTTAGATATACTATTTTTTTTGTAAAAAAGCTTAAATAGTTTCTTAAAGTCCCTAGCAAAAAACCTGACACGGATTTTGATAATGCCAAAACTCCAATTAGATCCATTTGAGAAACTAAATCTTGAAATAGACCCATAAGGAAACCTATTATCACACAATATAATCTATCATTTTGGAATGAATATAAAGTCAACAAAATCAACAGGAAATCGGGGACAATTTTAAATGAATACAAGTCTATACTTGGGAAAAAGAATTGAACCAAAAGAACTGCAAAGAAAATAATAAAATTATATATCATTATCATTGAACTATAAAAACATAATCGGGATTAAAAATATCTGCCAAAATTCTTACCGTAATGTTTTGAAATAATTCATTTGGGTCTACATTAGTAGAAACAACTTTAGCAACGGGGATATTAGGAGGATAAATATCTGAAATGCCTGATGTAAATACTACTTCATCAACTAAGATTTTCTGACTTTTTGGTATCCCTTCAATCGTACCAATCTTTGAATATCTTGGCACAAAAACACCTAAATTCCTATTTTGACCAATTCGAACAGAAATTCTAAAATTTTTATCAGTCAACAATTGTACAATTGCCTCATCTTCATCAATGCGAATTGTTTTCCCTACTATACCATGCATATCTATCACTGGTAAATTTTTTTTAATTTTCACATTACTATCTATATCAATATAAAAACTATTCAAATTAGGTGTCAAACTATGATTTTTTACATTAGCTACTATTAAATCAAAAATGCTCTTAACTTTATAATCTAACATTTTTTTTAGCTTTATATTTTCATCACTATAAAAATGCAATTTTTTATTTTCTAAATTTAATTGTGCTATTTTTTGCTTAAGGATTGCATTATCTTCTTTTAAAGAAAAAATATTATCATACCAAATAAACGGATTAAAAATAGTAGAAACAAAACTGTTTACTCTAGATTTTAAATGAAATATTGATGAATTATCATTTGATAGAATCAGAGTCAAAGATATAATTAAAGCAAAAAATAATACAACAAAATCTTTAAACTTTAAAATAGCCCTGATAAAACTTATCAAATCTAAATGAGGATATCTTTATATTTCTTAAGATTTTCTAAAACCATTCCTGTCCCTTTTACAACAGACAATAATGGCTCTTCGGCAATAAGAACTGGCAAGCCAGTTTTATTTCTAATATGCTGATCAAAACCTTTGAGCAAAGCACCTCCACCAGTCATAACTATTCCATGATCAATGATATCAGATGATAATTCAGGAGGTGTACGCTCTAAAGTTCTTCTAATACCTTCTGTAATTTGTGTGATTGTTTCTTTAATAGCCAATCTTATTTCATCAGATTGAACTTCAATTGTTTTTGGGATACCTGATACTAAATCACGACCTTTTACAGATATTATTTGACCTTTTTCTCTAATTGCGGCACCTACTGTAATTTTTATTTTTTCTGCAGTTCTATATCCTATTTCCATTTTATGTTCATTCTTAAACCAATCAATTACAGCATCATTTTGTTCATCACCTGCTATTCTTATACTATCTTGAACTACAATATCATTCAAAGAAATTACAGCAATTTCAGTTGTACCTCCACCTATATCAACTATCATATTTCCTTTCGGTACACTTATATCAATGCCTATCCCAATCGCAGCTGCAACAGGCTCATAAATTAAATGAACTTCACTAGCATTTGCTTTTATAGCAGAATCTTTAACTGCTCTTTGCTCAACATCTGTAACTCCAGATGGAATACATATTACCATTCGAGGTCTAGCTATCCTACTTAACTCCATCTTACGAACAAAACCCTGGATCATACCATCAGCCATAGTAAAGTCAGCAATAACACCATCTTTTAAGGGTCTTATTGTTTTAATATGTCCTGGCGTTTTTCCAACCATTACATTAGCTTCATGGCCTACAGCAATAACTTCTTTTTTTACTTCATCCCATGCTACTATAGAAGGCTCATTGATTAATATACCTTGCCCCTTGGCCCAAATCAGAGTATTCGCCGTACCTAAATCAATTGCAATATCACCTGATATTAAATTAGTAAAAAATTTAAATTTATTAAACATATAACCTCTTTAATGATAAAAATGTCGAATACCTGTAAAACACATGATCATACTATTATTATTTGCAAACTCTATAATTTTAGAATCATTAATTGAACCACCCGGCTGGACAACTGACTTAACTCCAGCTTTCAATGCATATTCAATTCCATCAGAAAACGGGAAAAAAGCATCTGATGCTAAAATTGAATCATTCAGAATGAAATTATTTTCTAAAGCCTTATCTATCGCAATTTTTACCGAATCAACTCTTGAAGTTTGACCTGCTCCCAAACCGATCAACTGATTCTTATTTAAAAGAATAATAGCATTAGATTTTACATATTTTACTAGTCTCATTCCTACACTAAATAACTTTAATTCTCCATCATTTGGTTTGTTTATTGAAACAATTTTAAAATCTTTATTTGATTCTAATAAAAAATCTTTTTGCTGATATAAATATCCTCCAGCAACACTTCTTAGCGAATATAAGTCTTTTTTATCATTATTTATTGTTAAAACCCTTAGATTTGGTTTGGTTTTAAATATTTCTAAAGCATTTTTTGTTATTTTTGGAGCTATTATGCACTCTAAAAATGATTTACATAATTCTTCTGCTACTTCTTTATTTATTTCTTGGTTAAATCCAACGATTCCACCAAAGTAACTTACCGGATCAGATTGGACAGCTTTTATATATGCATCAAGCGCTGAATCAGCAATTGCAAATCCGCACGGATTTGCATGCTTAATAATACAACAAGAATTTTCTAAAAATTCATTTACTATATTAACAGCTGTTTCTATATCAGTATAATTATTATAAGATAACTTTTTACCCTGATGCTGGACCCAACTTAAATTGTCGTCCTCCATATAAAAACCAGCTTTTTGATGTGGATTTTCTCCATATCTCAACTCGTCTTTTAAATCTAAGTTAATAGAAAGTTTATTTGGAATATTGCTTTTATGTTTTGATAAATATGAAAAAATAATTTGATCATACTTAGATGTCATTTGAAAAACTTCTAAAGCAAACTCTTTTCTTAGATCTAAACTTATATTACCATTATTAAACTTGTATTCTGAAATATATTGATCATATTGTTTTGGGCTTGATAAAACTACCACAGAATTGAAGTTTTTTGCTGATGCACGTAGCATTGATGGTCCACCAATATCAATAAATTCTATCGCTTTTGAATCTTCAAGCTGACATTCTACTGCATTTTCTTTAAATGGATATAAATTAACTATTACAACATCAAATGGATATCCATCAATTGATTCCAAATCTTTTATATGCGAATCATTAGATTTGTCTGCTAGAATACCTCCAAAAATTTTAGGATGCAATGTTTTCACTCTTCCATCCATTATTTCATTATAATCTGTTACTTCATTAACTGATATTACTGGTATATTATTTTTCTCAAGAATATTTTTCGTACCACCTGTTGAAATTATATCAAAATTATTTTCATGTAAAAATTTTGCGATTATAACAATATTTGTTTTATCCCAAACACTTATTAAAGCTTTTTTATTCATTTAATCCTCTTTAATTATCCTATTTTGAAACTTGAAATTATTTTTAATTAATGACTCAATAACCATTTTATATGCTCTGTGCTCAACTTTTAATACTCGAGATGATAGTTCCTCAGGATTATCCCCATTCAAAACCGAAACTTCTTCCTGATATATGATTGGACCTTTATCATACTCTTTATCAACAAAATGTATTGTAATACCTGTTTTTTTTTCGCCAGAATCAATCACAGCCCTATGCACATTCATACCATAGAAACCTCTACCACCATATTTAGGCAACAATGAAGGATGAATATTTAAAATTCTTTGATTATATTTTTCTATAATTTCTTCTGGAACTTTCCTCAGGAAACCAGCCAATGCAATTAAATTTATATTATTTATATTTAAACAAGATAACATAGAATCAACATATATTTGATAATTAGAGTAGCTACCAATTTTTATTATTTCATATTTAATATTATTATTTTTTGCATATTCTACTGCACCACAATTCAATTTATTTGATATTAATAACTTTAGACAAAATGATGAATCTAATTTTTGAGAGTATCTATGTAATTCAATAAAATTAGAGCCCGAGCCTGATGCATAAACACATAGATTAATCAATTGTTCGACCTTAAATATTTTTTGTTTACTTTAATTTTGTATTTTATAAATCTTCTAGAAATTTTATTTGCAATTTCTTCTAGCTTTTCAAGATCTTCAAAAATATTAAAATTATCGGTGTCTATTATCATAACTTTATCTTGATCTAATGATTTTATCCATTTATCATAAGAAATGTTTAATTTGTACAAATATTCAGAATCTATATCCTTCTCAAATTCTCTATCTCTATTTTTTATTCTTGTTAGCAATGTGTCAATCGATGCTTGCAAATATATTATAACATCTGGAGGGTCTATAAATTGCATCATTAAACTAAATAAATTTTCATAGTTTTTCCAGTCTCTATCTGATAGATGTCCCATTTCATAAAGATTTTTTGCAAAAATTTCAACATCTTCATATATTGTTCTATCTTGTATAACTCCATTTTTA
>CAYTPF010000026.1:0-10812 GCA_964439775.1 uncultured bacterium
AAAAGTTTTTATAGACTTTAAATACTTTACTTGTTCTATAAATAATTTGTTTATCAATAACAGGAAAAATCAGTGCCCAAGATTTTAAAGAATTATTATAAAAAATTGTTTTATTTTTCTGTTTTGATTTTTCTGTTTTAGAAGATAATTTTATTTTTTTTGAATTGATTATATTTAAAAAAGATGCCCAAGTACCACCAGATATTTGTCCTTTTGATTTTAAATAGTAAGTTATATTTTTAGAATTAGATTTCATTTTATTTACAGTTAAATATGTACCAATATCAGGAATTACTGATTCTAATCCACAGCAATTTATAATAATAGAATTAGATTTTATTGAATGGTTTGAGTAATTGTTTACAACTTTGTTTACAAAATTAGATTCACCAGTGAGATCAAGATAATGAGTAGAATATTTAATACAGCTTTTAATTAGACTTTCACCATATATGTCATATGGTCCAACAGTAGTTATAATTAGTTTAGAATTTTTACACATATATTCAATTGATGGTAAATCAAATGAATCTGCAATTAAAATATCTATTGAATTATATAATTTTTTTAGTTTTGATTCACTTCTTCCAGCTACAGCCCAATTTAATTTTGAAGTTTCTTGATGGTTAGATAAATAATCTACGATAAGTCGACCTGTAAAGCCACTAGCTCCAAAAACAACAAGATCATATTTTTTCATCTATTTTTTAAATAACATTATCTTTTTAAATTGATTTTCTTCACCTTTTATCATTCTTATAATATTACTTCTATGCATAAAAACTATAAAGGTGGAAATAAAAAGACACATAATTTGAATATTATGAATAAAGGGTAATTTTATAAATGATATTATGGATACTGTAATTGCAGCTAAAATAGTACTAAATCCTACAAAGCCTGTTAATATAAGTGATAAAATCCAAATTATTAATGCAGGTAAAATAGTACTGGGTAAAATTGAGATTAAAACTCCTAATGCAGTTCCTGCACCCTTACCACCTTTAAAATTATGAAAAATAGGAAAGCAATGACCTACAACAGCTGCAGAACCAAAAATAAGATTTGCATTAATTAAATTAGTAGTATCAAAAAAGTTTAAACTATTAAAGTATTCAGCAGCTATATATCCCTTGCCAATATCAATAAGGATAACTGGAAATGCAAATAAAAAACCTTGAGTTCTAAATGCATTGGTTCCTCCAGCATTACCACTACCTAATTTTCTAATATCAACATTTCTAAACTTGCCCATAATCATACTACCAGATATTGAACCTAATAAGTAAGATATGAGAGTTAAAAAGAATATTGATATCATGATTTTATTTTAATTGGAATATATTCTTGAATACCGACAACTAATGAGCCAGGACCAATGTGAACTCCAAGAGCACTACCACAATCAATTACATAAGAATAATCAATATTAGGAATATTATTTTTTAAACTTTTTAATAATCTATTTGCTCTTTCTTCACATTCACAATGTGATATTATTATTCTGTAGGTTTTAGATTTATTAAGTTTTTTTAGTAATACATTTGCAGTTTTCTTAGCAAATTTTTTCTTACCAAAAAATCCACCTGATATTTTCATTTTTCCAACTTCGTTAGCTGATAAAATAGGGTTGAATTTGATAATATCAGAAATTGTTTTAACTACTTTTGGAATTCTACCACCTTTAACTGAATAATTTAGATTGTAAACTGATGCGTATACATTTGTTTTAGGAATAATATTTTTAATAAGATTTAAAATTTCATCTTTATTATATCCCATTTTAGCAGCTTCAGCAGCGTATGTTACAATAAGTCCCATACCTCCTGAAATACTTAAGGAATCTATAATTGATATTTCATCATTTTTACTAATTTTATTTGAAGCAGTTTTTGCAGATTGCATTGTACCGCTTAATGCATGAGGTAGATGAATTGAAATTAAAGATTTATAGTGACTTGATAAAAATTCGTATTGTTTCCTAAAATCACCCGGAGTTGGTTGAGATGTTTGTGGATGATTAGGATTGTTTTGCAATTCATTGTAAAATTCTTTTGATGTTAATGAAACCTTATCAATATAATCTTTATCACCAAAATTATATCTAACAGGAACAATATGAATATTATATTTGTCCATTAACTCATCAGGTATATCAGAACCTGAATCTGTAATAATTGCAATATCTCCATGTTCTCCATGGGCATCTTCATTTTGCATAAACATGTCATCAGCTTTTTGATTTATTACATTACCAAATTTTTCTGAAAATTTAAAAAGTTTACCAGGTTCGTTAGTGTGAATATGAATTTTAGTTTTTTCTTTTGTACCTGCAATTACTAGACTATTTCCAAAATCTTTTAATTCTGATCTTAGATTAGTTCGATCAATATTTTTACCTATAATAAGGCATTCAGTACAATAACGGAACGTTAAATCGGCTGGTTCTGATTTAATATTATTTTCAATAATATTACTATCAGTTATATTTTTTAAAGTTGAAATATTTTTCAAATTGCCATCTTGAATAAATTGCTGAATACCATGAAGCAAATCAACAAAACCTTGAGCACCAGCATCAACAACTCCAGCCTTTTTAAGAACTTTTAATTGGTTTGGTGTATTTTTTAATGATTTTTCAGCTACTATAACAGCGGAATTAAAAAGTTCAAGAAAGTCTGTTTGACCTTTAGTTATTTCATTAATCAAATGATTTGAAAAATCAGTTAAAATTGTTAGTATTGTTCCTTCTCTAGGTTCTCCTAATGCTTCTCTTGCATATGAGGAGCCTAATTTAATTGCTTCAGCAAATTCATTAGGAGTCATTTTTTCACTATTTTTGCAGCCATCACTCATACCTTGAAAAAATTGTGCTAAGATAGCTCCTGAATTACCTCTAGCACCATCTAATGCAGAATCAGCAATATTATATAACATTTCAGATATTGATTGACATACATTAGATGCAGTACCTGTTAACACAGCATTTAAAGTAAATGCCATATTTGTACCTGTATCACTATCTGGAACAGGAAATACATTAATTTTATTTAAATATTCTTTTCTAGAAATTACATTTTGGATACCAGATGAAAGTGCTCTATGAAACCGTACTCCATCAATATAAGATATATTTATATTATTACTCATGTGCATTTAATTTACGAAAATTTTTTCTTATTTATATAATTAAGGGTATACTTTTGAATAATATTTTAGAAATCTTAAAGTTTTTAATGCATCGAACCACCGATGAAATTGCATTATAAAGTGTTTTTCTGACGGAGAGGATTTTTGTAAACCTATCCAAACATTTTTTATTTTCTCATTAATTAAAAATATTGGCAAATCAGAATGAATTTTTTTTGCTTCCATCAATACAAAATTTATATGTTTATTTTTACAATTTGTTCCTAACTCTAACCATTTTTTTAATAGAATAAAAATTTGGTCATTAAAAAATAACTTATTTAGATCAAAACCTGAATGAGATTGTTTCATTCTATAACCTGTACCTAAATAAACTCTATCTGAAATTCTTGATGATGGAAAAACTAAAATATCTTCAATTATATCTACAGATCTATATTTGGAAAGAGATTCTAAAAAATAAAAATCTTCAGTTGCAATTTTTTTGGTCATCCCACCGACTGCAGCATATGCAAGAGCAGTGCTTGTTATAGTTGAACCAATAGAGTGATAGTAATATGGTGAATTAGATTTTTTTAAATTCTTTGAAGTATGTTTTATGAATTTTTCATAAACTTTTATAGCTTCAGTTAATTTTTGATTTTTAGATTGGTAATGAGAAAAATTAATAACGGCAGCATGAGAATTATTTTGTTTATAATATTTTTCTATAGTTTTAAGATAATTTGGAGATATTATCGTATCAGCATCTAGATTGCATAAAATACTATTTTTATCACAAAATTTTAAGCTTAAATCAAGACCTATTTTTCTAGCTAATCCAACACCAGCTTGTTTTTGAGGTAACTCATTTCCAGAAGTAAAAGCATCAACTATACAAATATTTAATAAACTAAAGGATTTAATAATTGATATAGTCTTAAGGTTTGATTCTAAAGTTTTTCTATTTTTATTTGGACCATTATTTATTACAATAATGATTAATGTTTTTTTTAAAATATTAGAATTTTGGTTGCAAATTGAATTAAGCGTTTTATCTATATATTGATCTTCACAATAAGATGGTATGCAAATAACGAAAGAATAATTATTTTTTTGGGGCGTAGGTTGTAATTTCCAGTTATTTTCTGCACGTTTTAATAAATATTTTTTTATAGTATCATTCAATGCTTAAATTTTCTTATCACATCCAATGCAATATTATAATCAGCATTTTCAATCCAATTGATTTTTAAAGATCGTCTTTCCATTCTTCTGTACCAAGATAATTGTCTTTTTGCAAATTGTTGTATTGCAGTTGTTAGTTTAATTATTAATTCGTCTATAGTTATTTGTTTTTTTAAATAATAGCTTACAAATTTATATTCTAATCCTATAGATTCAAGGCGTTCATAAGATATTCCATCTTTAATTAGATTTTTAACTTCCTCAATTAATCCATCTTCTAATCTTTGAAGTAATCTAATAGAAATTTTCTTTCTTATAACATCTCTTTCAAATTTTGTACCAAGAATAAGTGGTGATTTGATTTTTATAATCTGTTTAGGGCTTTGATCTTTTTGGTTTAATTTTTCTATGAATCTAATAATTCTTCTTTTATTATTAATTTCAGAATCATTAGTGTTTTTTAGAAATTCTTCACCAGCTAAAGTTCTTAACTCATCAAGCGATTTTTTTTCTAAATATTGTCTTAATTTTAGATTTGGTGATGCTTTTAAAAGTGCATAGTCAAGTAATACGGATTCAATGTATAGTCCTGTTCCCCCACATAGAATAGGAACTTTATTATTTAATTTTATTTGGTCAAATGCTCGTTTAAAATCTTTTTGAAATTGATAAACAGAATAATCATATTGTGGTTCTAAAATATCAATTAAATGATATTTAATTTGATGGTTCTTAATTGAATATTCATTATAATCTTTTCCAGTACCTATATCCATTTTTTTATATATTTGTCTTGAATCAGCTGAGATGATTTCACCATTTAATTCATTAGCTATTTGAACTGCAAGTTTTGTTTTCCCTGTAGCTGTAGCTCCCAAAACAACAATTAAATCAAATGTATTTTTATTATTCATTAATTTAAAGTTTAAAAATATTATAATTATTCAAAGTTTATTAATTAGTGTAAATTTATTTAATGAAATTAATTTATTTTTAGGAAAATTTATGAAAGAATTATCAAAAAAATATAATCCAAAGGATGTTGAAGATAAATGGTATAAAAATTGGCAGAATAACAAAGCATTTTCTCCTAATAATAATTCAGAAATCGAGTCATTTACAATTATGATACCGCCTCCAAATGTAACAGGGATATTGCATTTGGGTCATGTTTTAAATAATACAATACAAGATGTTTTAGTTAGAAGAGCGAGAATGCAAGGGAAAAATACTCTTTGGCTTCCTGGAACTGATCATGCATCTATTGCTACTGAAGCTAAAGTAACAAAAAAACTTAAAAAAGAAGGTCTAGATAAAAAAGAAATAGGTAGAGATGAGTTTCTAAAACATGCTTGGGAATGGAAAGAAAAATATGGTGGAACTATAATTAAACAATTAAAAAAACTTGGTTGTTCTTGTGATTGGGATAGAGAAAAATTTACAATGGATACGGATTATAGTAATGCAGTTTTAGAATGTTTTGTAAAGTTATATAATGATGGATTAATATATAGAGGAAAAAGAATTATTAATTGGGATCCTCAAAGTATGACAGCTTTATCCGATGAAGAAGTCATACACAAAGAAACTAAAGGCAATTTATGGCATTTTAATTATCCAATTAAAAATTCTGATAAATATATTACTGTTGCTACAACTAGACCTGAAACAATGCTTGGAGATACTGGTATTGCTGTAAACCCAAAAGATAGTCGATATAAGAATTTAATAGGAGAAAAAGTTATATTACCTATTGTAAATAGAGAAATTCCAATTTTTGGTGATGAATATGTAGATATGGAATTTGGAACAGGATGTGTTAAAGTAACACCTGCTCATGATCCTAATGATTTTATTATGGGTAAAAATAATAATTTAGATTTTATTAATATTTTGAATCCTGATGGAACAATAAATGAAAATGCTCCTTCTAATTATATTGGTCTAGATAGATTTGAGGCTAGAAAAAAAGTAATTAATGAAATTGATAAATTGCAGTTGTTAAACAAAATAGAAGATTATGTACATAATATAGGATACTCTGAACGTACAAATGCAATAGTTGAACCATTTCTTTCTAATCAATGGTTTTTAAAAATGGATTCTTTAGCTGATAAAGGTTTAAAAGTTGTTAAAGAAGAAAAAGTAAAATTTTATCCAAATCGTTGGACAAAAATATATAATCATTGGTTAGAAAATATTAGAGATTGGTGTATTTCAAGGCAATTATGGTGGGGACATAGAATTCCAGTATGGTATAAAGGAGATGAAATATATTGTGGTTTAGAAGCACCTGCGGGTGATGGATGGATTCAAGATGATGATGTGCTTGACACTTGGTTTTCTTCTTGGATTTGGCCTATGGCAACTTTAGGGTGGCCAGTACAAACTAAAGATTTAAAAACATATTATCCAACACAAGATTTAGTAACTGGTCCAGATATAATTTTTTTCTGGGTAGCTAGAATGATTATGGCAGGACTTTATTTTGAAAATCAAATTCCATTTTCAAATGTGTATTTTACCGGTATAGTTAGAGATGATTTAGGTAGAAAAATGAGTAAAAGTTTGGGAAATTCTCCTGATCCTTTAGATTTAATCGATGAGTATGGAGCAGATGCATTAAGAGTTGGAATGCTTTTAATTGCACCACAAGGTTCAGATATTCTTTTTTCAAAAGATCGAATACAGATTGGTAGAAATTTTATGAATAAATTATGGAATTCTGCTAGATTTGTAATGATGAATATTGAAAGCGAACCAAAGTCAATTAATGATAAATCAATTTTGTTAAGGGAAACTGATAAATGGATTATTTCAAAATTAAATAAAACAATTTCAAATGTTAATAATGCATATGATCAATATAAGTTAAATGAATCTATTAAAATAGTTTATGATTTTGTTTGGAGCGATTTTTGTGATTGGTATATTGAATTTTCTAAAGCAAGATTTTATGGAGACGATCAAATAGATAAAGAATCTGCAATGGCAGTTTCAGTTTATGTGTTAAAATCAATCTTGAAACTATTACATCCTTATGCACCTTATATAACTGAAGAAATTTGGTCTATGATACAAAAAGAAAATAATCAGTTTATAATGCATTCACAATGGCCTGAAGCTGATAAAAATAAAATTTCTATAAAGATTGAAAATGAAATACAAATTATCATGGATGTTATTTCATCTATAAGAGTAATTAAAACAAATTTAACCATATCACCTTCAAAAAATATATCAATTATTTTACGAGGTTCTGAAGATATTACAACAATAATACAAAAATATTCAGAATATTTATTACAAATGGTAAAAGTAACATCAATAAGTTCAGGTTTAAATATTGATAAACCATCTCAATCAGCAGCAGCAGTTATTAATAGTTTAGAACTTTTTATACCATTAGCTGGTTTAATAGATATTGAGAAAGAACAAGATAGATTAAAAAATCAAATTGAAGATATGAAAGGTAGATTAAATTCTGTTAATTCAAAATTAAATAATAAAAACTTTGTTTCTAGAGCACCAGAAAATGTTGTTCAAAATGAACAATCTAAACAGAAAAGATATATGTCTTCACTTGAAAAATTAAATAAAAATCTCCAATCATTAGAATAAAATAGATACATTAAAAAATAAGATTAATTTATTAACTGATGTAACCTACTTAAAGGGCGTTGGCCCTCAAAGAGCTAAGGTATTAAATGAACATCAAATTGAAGATATAGGTGATCTTTTATATTATTATCCTCGAAAATATATTGATAGATCCGTAATTACTAAGATGAATATGATCAAAGTTGGTCAAGAAACATTAGTAGTAGGGAAGGTTCAAAATTGCAGTCTTAAAAAAACCAGAAAAAGAAATTATTATCAAGTTACGTTAAATGATGGTAATGGTATTATTAATTTAATATGGTTTCATGCTTTGAGTTGGATTACAGGAAAATTTGAAATAGGTGATCATATAGCTGCTTATGGAAAAGTAGATTTCTTTAATGGATTTAATATTACACATCCCGAGTTTGATGTTTTGGAAGAAAATGATGATCCAATAAACACTGGGCAGATAATTGCAATATATCCAGGTACGACAGAATTAAAAAAAGTGGGTTTAGAGAGTAGAGGTTTTAGAAAAATTATTCGCAATTCTATTGACAAAATTCAGGGAACTATTAATGATTATTTTTCTTTATCATTTCAAAAACAATATGGCTTAATGAATAGAAATGATTCGATTATAAATATTCATCAACCATTCAACATGGAAAAATTACAGAATGCTATATATAGGTTGAAATTTGATGAACACTTTTTTTTACAACTATTAATGGCTTTAAGAAAAAAAAGGATTGAATCAACGGATGGGAGATTATTTAGTAAAAGAGGTGAATATGTTAAAAAATTATATGATGCATTACCATTTCAATTAACAAAATCTCAGATTAAAGTTTTAAAAGAAATTCGTTTTGATTTATCATCTAAAAAACAGATGAATAGATTATTACAGGGAGATGTAGGATCAGGTAAAACTATAGTCGCAACATTAATTGCATCTATTATCGTTGGGAATAATGCCCAAGTTGCAGTTTTAGCACCTACAGAATTATTAGCTGAGCAGCATTATAGAAGTTTTAAAAAATATTGCAATTTAGTGCAAATTAAATGTTCTTTACTTACAGGAGGTATTAGTAAAAAAGAAAAAGAAGAATGTTTGCAACAATTGAAAATTGGTACAATTCAAATTGTTATAGGGACTCATGCATTAATTCAAGATCAAGTTGCTTTTAAAGATTTAGGACTTATTATTATTGATGAGCAACATAGATTTGGCGTAGAACAAAGAAAAAAAATTATTGATAAAGGTTATAATCCTGAAATTTTAGCAATGACTGCAACGCCTATACCAAGGACATTAGCATTTACATATCATGGAGATATTGATGTTTCAATAATAGATGAGTTACCTGCAAATAGGCAATCTATTACAACAAAAATAATCAAAGAAGAACAATTAGATGAAGTTTACAAATTTGTTAAGGAGTTATTAGATAAAGAGCAACAATGTTTTGTTGTTTATCCATTAATAGAGGAAAGTGAAAACACTGATTTAAAAGCTTCAAAATCAGGATATGAGCTGTTAAAAAATATTTTTAGTAATTATAAAATTGGGTATATAGATGGTAAAATGAAAATTGATGAACGTAACAAAATAATGGATATGTTTTCAAAAAATGAATTAAATATTTTAGTATCTACTACAGTTATCGAAGTTGGTATTGATGTGCCTAATGCAACAGTAATGATTATTGAAAATGCAGAAAGATTTGGTTTATCACAATTACATCAATTAAGAGGTCGTGTTGGTAGAGGAATAAATAAAAGTTTTTGTCTTTTAATAGAAAGAAAATTTACTCCAGAATCACAACGAAGATTAAAAATCATGTCAGAAACTAATGATGGGTTTTTAATTTCTGATGAAGATTTAAAAATGAGAGGACCAGGTGATTATTTTGGTAAAAAACAGCATGGATATATGAAGTTGAAAATAGGTAATATATTAAAAGATGGTCCAATAATTAGGGTTGCAAGAGATGCTGCTTTTTCTCTAATAAATAAAGATCCATTTTTAAATAATAAAAATAATTTTTTGATAAAAAAACAATTTTTAAAAGATTATAAAGAAATGATTGAATTTATTGATATTAGTTAATAAATAAAATTTCTAAAATGTTTTAAATTCTTTTAATTTAAAAATAAAAATATATGAACAAATTAAATAAAATTTTAGCCATTATTACTTTTTTCTATTCATTTATAATATATTTAATGACAATGGCACCAACTGCATCTTTTTGGGATTGTGGTGAATTTATAGCAACTTCAGTAATAATGGGAGTACCGCACCCTCCTGGTAGTCCTCTATACTTGTTATTGGGTAATGTCTTTTCACAAATACCGATATTTTCAGATATTGGAGCTAGGGTAAATCTTATGTCTCCTATTGTAAGTGCATTTGCTGTTATGTTTTTATATTTAATAATTGTACAGCTTGTTGAAGAATGGAGAGGAAAAGTTGAAAATATATCAGATGCAATCATTGCATATGGTGGTGGTTTTATTGGAGCATGTACATTCGCTGTAACAGATTCACATTGGTTTAATGCTGTAGAGGCAGAAGTATATGCCATGTCAACATTTTTTACAGCTATTGTAGTTTGGATTATATTAAAATGGAGTCAAAATATTGGCAAAATAGGTAATACAAGATATATTCTCTTAATAGCATATATGTTAGGTTTAGCTTCAGGTGTCCACCTATTAAATTTACTTGCATTACCATTTATTGCACTTATTGTTTATTATAAAAAATTCCCGTTTAAATGGAGTACTTTTATTTTAACTGGATTAATTTCTATTGGAATTTATTTAATAATATATCAGGGAATGATTAAAGGATTACCAATATTAGCGCATAAGTATAATATTTAT
>CAYTPF010000027.1:0-10780 GCA_964439775.1 uncultured bacterium
TATGGAGGTGGTAAAAATAAAATAAAATCATATCATTCTAAGTATTCTCAATTGTGTAAGCAGGTAGCCAAGGCTATTAATAGAGTTGCGTTGCATGCATATAAAATAGAAATAGTTCACCCATTGACAAATAAAAAAATGAAGTTTGTTGCTCCTTTGCCAAAAGAATTTAAAATAGCAATAAATTTAATGAAAAAAAATGATTAAATTAGAAGATAAAAATAAGGAAATAATTTCAGATTTTTTGTTTTATCAAGATACAGTTAGAAAATTGTCATTACATACTTTGAAATCATATAGAATTGATTTAGAGCAATTTAGATTATTTCTAGATCGAAGATGCAAATCAAAAAGTCTTCTTTGCATAGATAAAGAAGTTTTAAGGAATTATTTAATTTGTCTTGATAAACAAAAATATTCTAATAAAACTATTGCAAGAAAGATTGCAAGTTTAAAGTCATTATTTAAATATTTAAATCAACAAAATATTATAGAATATAATCCATTGCAAGATCTTAAAATTCCTAAAGTCCCTAAACGACTACCACATTTATTATCTCAGAAAGAAATTTTAAGGCTTATGTCTTTGCCTAAACATGATTCAAGAAATGGTGTTAGAGATTTAGCAATCCTTGAGCTCTTTTATTCTACTGGTATTCGTATTTCAGAATTGGTAAGGATTAAGTTGAGTGACATAAGATTGAATTCTGGAACTATTCATATAAAAGGTAAAGGCAATAAAGATAGAGTTGTAATTATAGGTGATCGTGCAATGAATGTAGTAAAAAAATATATTGTTTATTTAAATAAGGAATTGAATTTTAATGATAAATTTTTATTTCCATCGTTATTTAAAAATAAATCAAAACATATTTCAGTTAGGACAGTGTATAATATAGTTGTAAAATACTTAAGATTAGTTTCTGACGATGAAAAATTAAGTCCACATTCATTGAGACATTCTTTTGCTACTCATTTATTAGAAAATGGGGCAGATATAATCGCTGTAAAAAAAATGTTGGGTCATGATAGTTTATCATCAACTCAAATTTATACACATATCCAAAGAGAAAAATTAAAACAAATTTATAACTTGGCACATCCAGAGGCATAAAGGGAAAATATGGAAAAAGAATTATATAAATTAGGTATTAATAGTAAATCAAAAATATATAGAAATCTATCAGTTGAAAAATTAATTGAAGAATCATTAATTAGAGACAATGCAAAAATGGCTATGAATGGTGCTATAATGATTGATACTGGAGTCTTTACAGGAAGATCTCCTAATGATAAATATTTTGTTAAAGAGGACACCTCTCAAGATATTCTTTGGTGGGGGCCTGTTAATAAACCTGTAGATGTTGCTGTATTTGAAGAGTTGTATAATAAAATAATTGAATTTTACAATAAATCAAAAGAACCTACATATGTTTTTGATGGATATGCTGGTGCAGATATAGAGCATAGATTATCATTAAGAATTATTGCTAAAAAAGCTTGGCAAGCTCATTTTGCTCATAACATGTTTATAAGACCTGAAATGGGAGAATTAGAAACATTTAAAGAAGATTTTACTATTATCAATGCATCTGATGTTAAAAATGAAAATTATTTAGAACATAATTTGAATTCTGAAACATTTATTATTTTTAATTTAAAGAAAAAAATTGCAATTATTGGGGGTACAGAGTATGGCGGTGAAATGAAAAAAGGTATTTTTTCATTATTGCATTATTTATTGCCACAAAAAGATATCTTATCAATGCATTGTTCTGCAAATGTTGATGATGATGGTTCTAATGCTGCATTATTTTTTGGATTGAGCGGTACAGGTAAAACAACATTATCTACTGATCCAAATAGACCTTTGATAGGCGACGATGAGCATGGTTGGTCAGATAAGGGGATATTTAATTTTGAAGGCGGCTGCTATGCTAAAGTTATAAATTTAAATAAAGATGATGAACCAGATATTTATAATGCAATCAGACATGGTGCTCTTGTTGAAAATGTATGTTATAACGAAGAGAATAATGAAATTGATTTTACAGATAATTCAAAGACTGAAAATACTAGAGTATCCTATCCAATAAATTATATTGATAATTCAGTATATGGAAAGGGTAAGCCTAGCTTAGCTGGTCATCCTAAAACAATAATTTTTCTTACCTGCGATGCATATGGAGTTTTGCCTGCAGTATCTTTGTTAAATGAGGGGCAAGCTATGTATCACTTTATTAATGGCTACACAGCAAAAGTCGCTGGAACAGAAAGAGGAATTACTAAGCCTGTAGCAACATTCTCACCATGCTTTGGAGGTCCATTTTTAACATTGCATCCATTAAGATATGCAGAATTATTAAAGGAGAAAATGATTAAATTTGATTCCAAAGTTTATTTAGTAAATACTGGTTGGGTAGGAGGCACTCCATCAGAAGGAGCAAAAAGAATTAGCATAAAAGATACTAGGGCAATTATTTCTGCTATTCTAAGTGGTAAAATTAAATATTCTGATTTCAAAATAGACCCTATTTTTGGTTTAAAAATACCACAGACTTTGGATGGCGTTGAATCTAAAGTCTTATCACCAAGAGATGCTTGGACTAATCAAGATAAATATGATGAAAATGCAAAGTACTTAGCAAAATTATTCATTGAAAATTTTGATCAATATGATGATAATAATGCTAGCTTGAAAAAGTTTGGACCTATGTTGGATAATATATATGATGAACAAATTTCCTAAAATAGATATTATAATTCCAGTTGCTGGTAGAGGAGAGCGTTTGATGCCGCATACTAGATATTATCAAAAATGTTTATTGCCTGTTGCAGGAAAACCAATTTTAAATCATATTATAAAAAACTTTGAAGGTTTGAATATAGATAAAATTAAGTTAATTACAGGTCATCATAGCGAACAAGTTGAAGATTTTGTTATGAAACGATCGGATTATAAGTATGAGTGTATTGTTCAAGAAGAACAATTGGGTCTGGGACATGCTATCAAATTAGGATTAGAAAAAAGTGATAAGCCTGTTTTGATTGTCTTGGGTGATTCAATTTTTAATATTAATTATAAAGATTTTTGTAGTAGTGTAGGATCAAAAATTGGTGTTTTGGAGGTAAAAGACCCTGAGCGCTATGGTATTATTGAAATAAGAGATAACAAGATTGTTAAGTTTGTAGAGAAGCCTAAAAAGCCTAAATCAAATTTAGCACAAATTGGTATTTATTATATTGATAGTCAAATAAATTTATTGGAATCAATTGAATATATAATTAAAAAAAATATCAAAAAAAATGGCGAATATCAATTGCCAGATGCATTCCAAAATATGTTAGAAAATAGACATTTTTTTGAATATGAAGTAGTTAAAGAATATTTAGATTGTGGAGTCATTGAAACTATGTTGAATTCTAATAAAGTTTTATTATCTCAAAATAGTAAAAATTATATTTCTCAAAAATCAATAGTTAAAAATTCTAATCTTGAATATTGCACAATATCAGATGGGTGTTATATTGAAAATTCTAATTTATATAATGTGATATTATTAAATAATACTAAAATAATAAATCAAGAATTGAGCAATGAAATTATTGGTTGTTATAGCTATGATAATAAAGAAAAAGATATTTATGATAAAGAAAGGAATGTATATTAGTATATGGTTAAAAATGGATTATTTTCATCAGAATCAGTAACAGAAGGTCATCCTGATAAGGTATGTGATCAAATTTCAGATGGAATTTTAGATAAGATATTAGAGCAAGATCCAAATGCAAGAGTAGCATGTGAAACTTTGGCAACTACGGGTACTGTATATATATCAGGAGAAATAACGACATCAGCAGAAATTGATTATGAAAAAGTAGTTTTAGAGATACTTGAAAATATAGGCTATAATTCTGATTTTGGTGTTGACTTAGATAATATTAAAATTATAAAAAGCATTGATAAGCAAAGTCCTCATATAGCACAAGGTGTTGATAAAGATAACGATAAAGAGCAAGGTGCTGGAGATCAGGGGTTAATGTTTGGATATGCTTGTAATGAAACAAAAGAATTAATGCCATTGCCAATTCAGATGGCTCATCATTTAACGAGTTTATTGACTGAAGTGAGAAAGACTGGGCAACTAGATTGGCTAGGTCCTGATGGAAAATCACAGGTTACGATTGCATATAAAAATAATAAACCTGTAAAAGTAAAAAAGATTGTTATAGCTACTCAGCATAGAGACCTCTTAGATAATTTTGGTAATGAACAAGAAGAGCATAAATTTATATCCAAATCAATTATAGATAATGTGATTCTTCCAGTCCTTGATCAATATGAAATTGATTATGATAATGATTTTATTGTAAACGGTACTGGCCGTTTTGTTGTTGGAGGTCCTGTGGTAGATACTGGTTTAACTGGTAGAAAAATTATTGTAGATACATATGGCGGATATGCAAAACATGGGGGTGGTGCATTTTCAGGCAAAGATCCATCCAAGGTTGACAGATCAGCAGCTTATATGGCTAGATATATTGCCAAAAATGTAGTTGCATCAAAGCTAGCAAAGCATTGCGAGGTTCAGCTAGCATATAGCATAGGTGTTGCAGAACCTGTTTCATTTCATATTGATACTTATGGAACTGGATTAATAAACGATGATAAAATAAAGGATATTATTAAATCGCATTTCTCTTTGAAACCTGAGCAGATTATAGAGCAATTGAATTTAAAAACACCATTTTATCAATCTTTGTCTTCATATGGACATTTCGGCAGAGAAGATTATCCTTGGGAGAGTACTGATAAGGTTGATCAATTAAAACAAATGATTGAGGAGTAAACATTGAATAATAAAGTAATAGAATCTAAAAATGATAATTTCAAAGTAGCCGATATTTCATTGAGTGATTTTGGTAGGAAAGAAATTAAGCTAGCAGAATATGAAATGCCTGGTTTAATGCAAATAAGGTCTGAATATAAGGATGTTAAGCCTCTTAAGGGAGCTAAAATTGCAGGGTGCATTCACATGACGATACAAACTGCTGTATTGATTGAGACATTGATTGACCTTGGGGCAGAAGTTAGATGGTCTTCTTGTAATATTTATTCTACGCAAGATCATGCAGCAGCAGCGATTGCTCATGAGGGAGTCCCTGTATTTGCATGGAAAGGTGAAACTGAAGAAGAGTACTGGTGGTGCATTGAGCAAACATTGAAATTCAGTGATGGTAAGGGACCAAATCTTTTATTAGATGATGGTGGTGATTTAACTCAAATTATTTTAGAAAAATATAAAGAATTGGTACCGGAAATAAAAGGTGTGTCTGAGGAAACAACAACTGGAGTTCATAGGCTTTATCAATTATTTGAAGATGGGGAGTTGCCATTCCCTGCTATTAATGTAAATGATTCAGTTACAAAATCTAAATTTGATAATAAATATGGTTGTAGAGAATCATTGGCTGATGGCATTAAAAGAGGAACTGATGTAATGATTGCTGGAAAATCTGTAGTTGTTTGTGGTTTTGGTGATGTTGGTAAAGGTTGCGCTGATTCTATGAGAGGATATGGAGCAAAAATATTTGTAACTGAGGTTGATCCGATTTGTGCTTTACAAGCAGCAATGGAAGGATATCAAGTTATTACTATGGATGATGCTTGTGAATATGGTGACATCTTTGTTACAACAACGGGTTGTAGAGATGTGATAACAGGCTCTCATATGGAAAAAATGAAAAATAATGCTATAGTGTGCAATATTGGGCATTTTGATTTAGAAATAGATGTAGCATATTTAGAGGATAATCCAAAAATAAAAGAGTTTAATATTAAGCCTCAAGTGGATAGATTTGAATTTGAGGATGGTCATTCAATAATATTATTATCTAGAGGACGTTTAGTTAATTTAGGTAATTCTACAGGTCACTCATCATTTGTAATGTCAACATCATTTACAAATCAAGTCTTAGCTCAAATAGAGCTTTGGAAAAGTAAAATGAGTATTAATGTGCATACATTATCAAAAGAATTGGATGAGAAGGTAGCAAAATTGCATTTAAAGCATTTAGATGCTAAACTAACAGTATTATCAAAGGATCAAGCAGACTATATAGGTGTTGAAAAGGAGGGCCCTTTTAAGCCAGATCATTATAGGTACTAGAAATGAATGTTAAGATAAAATATTATTTGTTTATTTTTATTAGTCTATTTTTTATTAGTTGTGATTTTGATGAAATTGAATCATTTGAAATGCCTGCATGGAACTGGCCTTTATCATTTCCTTTGTTGGATGAGAGTTACTCCTTTGCTGAGATGGGTGTTGCATTAGGTCCTGATAGTGTCTATTATAATGCAGCTGGGGACTCTGCTGTAAATAATAATATCTTTTTTGATGAGATAGATAGTACGTTATTTATTGAGTTTTCTGCAAATTTGTTGGGAGATGATGGTACTAAAGTAGGTGTTAATGAAGATTTTTCAAGTTATTTTTCAATACCAGCTCCTCCTTTTGATTCAGAAGCACTTGGTAGTATTAGTATCCCAGAAATTCCTTTTGAATCGATTTCACTTCCTGTTTCAATCCCATTGCCTTTAGCTGTTTTGCTAACTCAAGAAAGTTTAGATCCAGGTTTAGTTGCTTTGGCTACTCAATGTAATTTTTTCCCTACCAATATTGTAGGTTCTGGAGGTTTTTCAAAAGATTCCACAATTTCTCAAGAAATTTTTAATATAGATAATATAAATGCATCAATTGCTGGTGGAAATCCTCAATTTGAATCAATCGATAAAATTACATTTGACAAGGGTACTGTAACTGTTACTATAACTAACAATTATCCATTTATGGTTGATGAAACAGAAATCATTTTTACATCAAATGGTAATCAATTATTTTTAAATGATTTGAGTGAAAATACATTTAAATTTAATAATATTATGCCTGATGGCGTTCCTCGGGTGGCAAGTTTTGATATTGATGCAGATAATTTAGTTGATTTTGGTAGTTCGCTTGATTTTCAATTCACTTTTTTTATTGATAACTTATCAGGAACTGGTGAATCTAATCCATATCAATTAGGTGAATTATGCAGAACTTATAGTGATGATGGTTGGTATTTATGCGAATTGCCTGCAGAGATAAATAGCTGTTTGAATGAATCAGGAAGTTCATTTAATCCTTGGGCAGAGAATTTATTTGATGTAAATATAGATTTTAATATAGATAGTACAAAAAGTATAACTGGAAAGCTTAACTTTGATCCTATAGTACAAGATATTAAAATTCCCATGCAAGAAACAGCTGGGATACAAATAGTTGGTGGACATTTAGAGCCAGGAATAATAGAAAATAAAAATTCATTAAATTTAGATATAGAAAATAAAATGTTTTCTCCGATTGATTTTAGTATGGTATTTTCAAATTTTTATTCAGCTGATAGTATTATTTTGGGAATAGATACTGTTATTACAGTTGGTGACCCCTTAAATCATCAATTGAAATTTAATGATTATTATTTAGGACATAGTTCAGATCCTGGGCAACCTATTGATACAATTATAGTTACAACTTCTTTACAAATTGATGATTCTCAGAATGTAGAGTTTTTATTAGATGGAGGGTATGAGCTGAAAATTAATGATATTTCATTCTCTGATATACAATTGGAGTACGTTACAGCAGCAGCACAAGATTTATCTTTTGAAACTCCGTCTATAAATATAGATAATATTCCATCTGGTTTTGAAGGATTTGAATTTTCAGATTTAAGTTTAGAATTTGATGTTTTTAATCAAATAGGAATTCCTGTAAATCTACAATTAGAGTTAATTGGTAATAAGCTAGAGACTGGTGAATCGGTTTCTATTTTGATTGATCCTGAACTAAGTTATAATATCGTTGATGCTGATAGTAATGTTTTTCTTGATGGAAATGCTAGTTTGCAAGATTCAGCTTGGACTAAAATTATTTTAGATAAAAATGGTCAAACAACATATAGATATGTATTGAATGAATATAAAACTGATTATGAGCTTCTTCAATTAGATATCCCAAATTTTGAAAATCCTAAAATTGAAGCAAAGGATGTTACAATATTAGATGTTATGACAATAGCACCTGATGAATTGCTTGTTTCTGGAGGTGCAAGGATTGAAGGACAGGGTGTGCTTGCTCCTGAAACATATGTTTGGGGCGGCTTTACCATGGTCGCTCCATTATCATTTATTTTTTCAAAAGATATACAATTTATTCCAGCAGAGCCAACGATATTGAGTGCTATGGATGAATCTACAAGAAATAAAATTGATAGTTCTTTGGTTGTAGCAAAATTAAGTTTAGATATAACAAACAGTATTCCAATTGCTGGTAATATCGGATTGCTTATCTCTGATTATAATTCTGATTTATGTCTTGTTGAGGATAGTGAAACATGCTTAGAAAATTATTTTCCAGTATATTTTGATTCATTTGTTACAAATGTGTTATCAGCTCAAGAAGGTGAAGTAGGTGATGATTATAAAGAAATTTTTAATAATGATTTACTTTTTTTAGAGCAAGATTTAGGTGTATCTGAGGTTTATGTTGAAAAAGATAATGAAGAAACTTTATATATTAATTTTTTAGATAGTGAATTGAATACTATCTTTTTTATTGGAAGAATTTTTAATCTAGATATTGAAGCTCCTTATGAAATTGATAGTCAGACTGGATTTTCAATAGACCCCAGTAAATATATAGATGAAATTGAGTTAGATACTACAAGAATAGATTGGATTACATCAGAGACTGATTTGTTTATGATGCCAATGATAACATTTGATAATACGACTGATTTTTACTGTGAAGATGGTTCTGAATGTGATGAAGATGGTTGCGATTCAGGTGATGAGTGTATCAGAGAACCAAGAACATTTCAAACGACAAATTCTATGGATATAAATTCTTTTATTACATTTACTTTGAATACTGGAGCTTTGTTCGAAAGACAATTAATTTATAAAGAAAAAAATAGTAATAATGAGTTCAAGAATAATTAAGAATATCATTCAACTAATTACTTGTACGGTTTTTATAACAGTTTGTTTTTCTCAAACTAAGTCTGATGCTCGTATGCTTGGTATGGGTGGTGCCTATAGTACTGTTGCTAGAGGTTACAACTCTGTAGGAATAAATCCTGCTAATTTGGCATTTAATAAAACATTGCAATTTGGTATTCCATTTTTAGGTAATAATGTAAGTTTTGTTAATAATATGTTTTCAATAGAAACATACAATCAATTAAGTGGATCAAACTTAGAGGATATTAACTCTGAAGATTATTACGAAAAGAAAGATATTTTTAGATTAACTAAAAATGAAGGATTAAGATTTAACTTATACAATCAAATGCCAATTATAAATATTTCAAAAGGTATTTTTGCATTTAATTCTGATTTTATTCTAATTTCAAATTTTGGTGTGCCTGAGGGTTTTTTAGATTTACTTTTTAATGGAATTTCAGCGGATCCAGATCCTGCTATATCAGATATTGGAAATGATTTTAATTTTGATTTTAAAGAAGATGTTTTAGGTGTAAACGAGTTTGCATTTAGTATGGGCATACCATATGAAAATTTTGGATTAGGTGTAACATTGAAGTATCTTCAGGGATTATTTTATTTAGGCATAGATCAGGATTCAAGTTATGCAACGCTTAAGGTTGATTCTACGGAAGTATCAGGAAATGGTCGTATTCTATTTAGACAAGCAATTGGAGGTGGAGGAGTTGGTTTGGATTTAGGGTTTATTACAAAGCGAAATGACTATGGATGGAAATTTGGTTTTTCATTCATTAATTTAATGAGTAAAATACATTGGAATAAGCCAAATATAACAAGGAACCTTTTAGGTGAAACTATTGAATCTTATATGCCTTACAGACAAAATGAATATTTTTTGTATCAGTATGAAATTGATAATGTAAGTGCTGAGTCATTATTTGGACAAACAGGTGGAATTGATTCTTTATTTCAAACGTGGTCTTATACTGTAGTAGAGGATCCTGATAGTGGCTTAATTAGAGCAGATACTTTGCTAAGTGTAAATTTACAAGAACGAAATTTGAAAGACTTTACTACGCAATACCCAGCTTTCTTTAGAATGGGTCTTTCTAAGTTGATAGAAGGACAAGCATTATTTGCTATGGATGTATATACAGGATTCTCCGATAATTATAATAGCTATAGTAACTGGAAATTTTCTTTTGGGACTGAAATATTTAAATTTAAAAATATTATATACAGATTAGGATATAGTTTTGGAGGTAATAATTCTAGTGATTTGAGTTATGGAATGGGTTATGTTATCGGTCCATTTTTTGGTCAAAAACTTGATGTGGATTTGGCATTAGGTTTTAAGAATAGTATTTTTATCAATAAAGCCCAAGGATTAGATTTTTCAATTGGTTTTACTTGGACAAAACAATAATTTTCTTAAAAAATAGTATTAAAAATTTTAAATTTTGTTTAATAATTTCTTCTTTAGTTAATATAGTTTTAACTCAAAATTTTAATTATCAAGAAGGCGATTGGTTTGTTATACCAAAATCAAAATCAGTTAATTCTATAACTGAAACTGCTGAAAATATTCTATTTGGAACAGATAATGGTATTTTTTTACAAAATCGATTTACTAAAGAAATCATTTATGATTTCTTTAATTCACAAGAATTAATTTCAAAGAGAGTTTATCATATATTGTATGATAAGAATACTGATTATTATTGGGTTGTT
>CAYTPF010000028.1:0-10751 GCA_964439775.1 uncultured bacterium
AATGTAATCCCATCAATTATTATCCCAATGATTTGAATATATTTTAAATTTATTTTTTTTGTTATTTTTAAAACAATGATAGAGCCAAGCATCATGCCAATAGCTAGAAAAGTTTCCATTAATCCAAGAGTTTTAAATGAATTATCTAAAATATTTTTTACAAACACTGGTACTCCTATAATTGCTGGACCCATTATGAAAAAATTATTTATAACTGTGATATAAAATAAAATTAAGAGGCCTGGTTTTTTTTTAAGGTATTTTAGGCCGCCCAAATAAAAGTTATTTTCATTTACATCAATTCGATTGGAGATTTTCTTTTTTTCAATAATTAAATTAATAAAAAATATTGAGATTATAAATGTAATGGCATCAAAAGTAAATAGATGTACGATACCAATTATGGTTACTAATACTCCAGCAATAAAGGGTCCTATTATATGAGCAATTTGATTTGAAATTGCTACTATTGAATTAGCTTTTTCTAAAGAATCTTTAGATGCAATTTGAGGAATTAATGAATCTCTTGCAGGATAAAATGGTAATCCAGATAATGACATTAAAAAAGCAAGAATTCCTAAGATTAGAGTTGATTGATATCCAAGAAAAATTACGATAGGAAAAATTAATACTATACTAAATCTTAATAAATCACTTATAATCATTACACGTTTTTTGGAATATTTATCTACTAAAGCTCCTGTAAAAATACCAAAAATTAAAGTTGGTAAGTATGAACTCATGGTTACTAAGGCAGTTGTAGAAGATGAGTTTGTTATATCCAAAATTAACCAAGGTAATGCAATCATATAGATTGAATCTCCAGTGTATGAAATTAATTGACCTAAAAACAAGTAAACTAAATTTTTATTTTTAAACATTATTTAATTTAAGTTAATTTGAATAATTTTTACTTTGTCACTCGATATGAAATTAGATTAATTTTCATCATATTTATTGTATATAAAATTAAAAATTAGGATAATATGGAAAACTCAAAAATTTTAGAGATTTTAAAAAGTATAAAGTATCCCGGGTTTAGTAGGGATATTGTATCTTTCGGAATTATTAAAGATATAAATTTCGATAATGGAATAGTGGTTTTAAAGATTGAAATCAAATCAGATAATAGAGAGCATGTAAAAACAATAAATGAAGATATTCGAAGTGTTTTATTAAAAAATGAAAAAATAAATGAAGTTAAAATTCTAAATCTTGATTCAGGCTCAGATCAGCAAAACAATAGTTCTTCTAATATATCTAAAATAAAGAAAATAATTGCTGTTGCAAGTGCTAAGGGGGGAGTTGGAAAATCAACAGTATCAGTTAATTTAGCAGCTTCATTAGCACAGAACTATAAAGTAGGTTTGTTGGATTTAGATATCTATGGTCCAAGCTTACCCATGACAGTTGGAGTTGACACGCAGCCCAAAATTTCTGAAGAAGGAAAAATACATCCAATTGAAAGATATAATATGAAGTTAATGTCATTTGGTTTTATAAGTGGTAATAATTCACCTGCAATTTGGAGGGGACCTATGGTTGCAAGGATGACTAGTCAATTTTTTGATGATGTTCTTTGGGGCGAGTTAGACTATTTAATTTTAGATTTACCACCAGGAACAGGTGATATACAGCTTACTTTGGTGCAAAAAATTGCATTAACAGGAGCACTAATAGTAACTACACCTCAGGACTTAGCAATTTTAGATGTTAAAAAGGGAGCAGATATGTTTCAAAAAGTCAATACTCCTGTTATTGGAATTGTTGAGAATATGACTGAGTTTATATGTCCTGATACTCAAAAATCATACAAAATATTTAAAGGTAATGGAGCTAAATTATTAAGTGAAAAGTTAGAAGTGCCTATATTGGCAAAAATACCAATTTATCCTAATTTATCAGAATCAGCAGATTCAGGAACTCCATTTGTAATGCAAGATAAGGATTCGAAAATATCTCAAGAATTCAGTAAAATATCAAATTACCTAGATGGAATCCAATAATTTTGGTAGTACAGTTAATTATTATATTATTTTTAGGATTTTGTTGTTCTTATCCAATATTTTTATTTTTAACTCCGCAAAATAAAATTAAAGAAAATTTTTATCATTTTAATTTAGGTTTATCTATTATAATAGGCTCTTTAGCTTTATTGATTAACTTTTTAATTAAATATTTTTCTTTAAAATCGAATGTTACAATTCATCAAATTGTAGATTATGGTTTTATTTCAATTATAATATTGTTAGCAATTATTACTTGGTATTATTGGAATAAAAAATATCCTGTTTTATATATTTCTATACTATCTGTAATAGGTTTATTTTTATTAAAAATAAATTTTTATTTTGAAAGTACATCATTTAATAATATTATTAATTACATTTCTTCAATTATAGGAACGTTAACTTTGAGTTCTGTACTTTTTTCTATGATATTAGGTCACTGGTATTTAAATATCCCTAATTTACCTTCTAGTATTATAAGAAAATCGGTATTTGTATTGAATGTATTATTAATTCTAAGATTAATTTTAGGTTTAATAATTATTAGTACGCAAAGTATTCACTCACCATTATATGGTCATATCAAGTTTTTATATTTTTTGCAAAGTTTTGAGGGAATAATATTATGGGTTGGTATCCTTTTTGGCATAATTGGTGCAATAATTATTAATATTTTAACTATTCAAACAATCAAATTGCAAGCTATTCAATCAGCAACAGGTTTGCTTTATGTAAATCTTGTTATGATATTGATGGGTGAAATGATTTTTAAATATTATTTTCTAACTAAAAATATTTTATTATAATGATTAAAATCAACTACGAATGTGATGATTGTGGAAAGTTTAATCAATACACTCTTAATAAAGAATTATTATTGATTTGTGAAAAATGCAACAATAAATTTGGAACAATAAATATAGATTGGAACTATAACTGTAACTGTTTGTTTTGTAGTAAAAAAAAATTTTATAAGCGCAAAAACTTTAATCAACTTTTTGGTTTGTTAGTAATTATTTTAGGAGGAGTCTTAGCAATCACATTCTATGATAAATATGGTCCTCTGAGTTATTTGATTTTATTTGTTTTTTCATTATTTGATTTTATGTTATTTAAGTTTACCAAATATATTGGGGTTTGTTATTCGTGTTCTGCTGAATATATTAATGTAAAAGACGTAGATTTATTACCTGATTTTGATCATCATCAACTAGAAATGTATCAAAAATGAATTATTTACAATTTATAAAAAATAAAAAATTAATAATACCAAATCATATTGCTATTATTATGGATGGTAATGGTCGATGGGCTAAAAAGCAAAGTATGTTAAGGCTTGATGGTCATAAAAAAGGTGTAGACGCAGTAAGAAAAATTACTAGATTTTGTGGAGAGATTGGAGTGAAAAAATTAACATTGTATACATTTTCTTCTGAAAATTGGAAAAGGCCTAAAACTGAAATACGAGGTTTGATGATTTTATTATTAAAGACTATTGAAAAAGAAATATCAAATTTAAATAAAAACAATGTTCGTTTTACAACTATAGGTGAATTAGGTAAAATGCCATTAGATGTATCAAATATGTTACGAGACGGGGTTAATCTTACATCAAATAATGATGGATTGAATTTAAACTTAGCTGTAAACTATGGTGGTCGTCAAGAGATTACTTCTATATGTCAAGTAATTGCAGATGAGGTTAAAAATCAGAAAATTAATATTAATGATGTTACGGAATCATATGTTAATCAAAAATTTGCATTAGATAATTATTATGAGCCAGATTTATTGATTAGGACTGGAGGTGAATTTAGAATAAGCAATTTCATGTTATGGCAGTTAGCTTATTCAGAAATTTTTGTAACGAAAATATTTTGGCCTGATTTTAATGAGGATGCATTGATGGAATCAATTATAAACTATAATAATAGAGAAAGGCGTTTTGGCAAAATTAGCGAACAGATTTAAACTATTTTTTATATATGTCATAATTTTTAATTTTTCATTTCTATATAATCAAAATATAGAAAAAATAACAATTTTAGATGTAAATGTAAATGGGAATATACGTATTGCTGATGAGGATATTTTAAGAAGTGCAAGATTGTGGCCTGGTAAAAATATTGATCTAGAAGATATACAAAATTCAATTAAGTTTCTTTGGAAGTTAGGAAGATTTAGTGATGTACAAATTTTTATAGAAAATGAAACTATAAATGGTATTGAATTGATGATTGATGTAAAAGAATCTCCAATTTTAAACAAGATTACATTTAAGGGTAATAAAAAAATTAGTAAAAAAACATTAGAAGAAAAAGTTAGTTTGAAAGCAGGACAAATCTTATCTGAAGATTTGATTTTTAATTCTGTTCAAGATATAAAAACAATATATTTAGAAGATCATTATCATGCAGTTGATATTAGTACTTTTAGGCAAAAGGGTGAGTTAGAATATTCAGATGATTTAACATTTATTATTAATGAGGGTATTAAGTACAAAGTAAAAAGCATAGAATTTATAGGTAATGAAATATTTTCTGATAAAAAATTAATAAAGCAATTTGAAGAAATTAAAATAAAGAAATGGTATTTACCCTGGAGAGGGAAATATGATTTTCAAAAATTAACTAGTGACCAAAATTTATTAAAATCATTTTATCTCCAAAGAGGTTTTTATGATTTTTCAATAAATGATGTAAGTGTAGAATTGATTCCTGAAATAAAAGGAATTAAAATTGTAATAGATGTTTATGAAGGTTCAAAATATTACGTTAATGAAATTAATTGGGATGGTAATGAGATAATTTCAGATGCAGATTTAAATAAAGAGTTAGGTATAGTACCTGGTGATATATTTAATAAAGAAGAATTTGATATTGCCTTAGCTGATAATGTAACTTCAAAGTATAGAGATATAGGTTATTTCTATTCACAGATAACGCCCGAAATTTTACCTGCAATTTCAAATGATTCATTGACTTATTTAGATATTAATTTTTCAATTATTGAAAATGAGATTGTTAATATTAGAAAAATATTGATAGGGCGTAATACCAAAACTCACGAGAATGTTATAAGAAGAAGATTACATTTTTATCCTGGTGAAATATTTAATCAAAATAAATTGATTGATGCTTTAAGAGATATAATGATGTTAAATTACTTTCAAAATGTATTTCCTAATGTTAAGCCAATAGATGAAAATAATATAGATATTGTTATTGATGTTGAAGAAAAACAAACTGGTCAAGCTCAATTTTCAATGGGATATAATGGCTATTATGGCTTTACTGGTGGTGGTGCATTTGAATTTCCTAATTTTAGAGGAAGAGGACAAAATTTGTCAATCAGTTATCAGAGAGGGATGAATGCAAGTTCATCCTTTAATCAACCCTCATATACTACTCAACAAAATCAGGCTAATAATTCAAGCTATCAAAATATGTCATTTAGTTTTATAGATCCAGGTGTTTTTGATACTAGAAATTTGTTTGGCGTCTCAATTAATTATACAGAAAGAGGTAGAGGACAAAGTTATCTTCCTTTTGATATATATAGTGTAAGTGGTTCAGCTAGATGGGGTCGGCAGTTTAAATGGCCTGATCGTTTTTTCCAAGGAACCTGGATTTTAAGTTCATCAAGCAGTAGATATTTTGCTACATCATCATCAGATTTAACAAATTATTTTGGTGAAAATATTTCAAACTCTATAGTAACATCAGAAGGTAGTCCATACTTTGAGACTTCAGGTAGATCTTTTTCTCAAATTATTACTAGAGATAGTAGAAATCATCCAGAGTTTCCTTCTATTGGTTCTAAATTTGTATGGAAATCAACTTTAGCAGGATCAATTTTGGGTGGAGATGAAGATTATCATAAACATGAATTTGAATTTAATTGGTTTAATCCTGTTATAGGAAAATTAGTTTTACATCAAAAAATGAAAACTGGAATTATTAAAAAAATATTTACAGCAAGCAATGAAAGATCAATTATACCACCAAGTACAAAGTTTTTTCTTGGAGGGAGTGGTATTCCTTATGGAGAAATGTTGAGAGGATATCAAGATAATACTGTTGGACCATACGGATCAACTAGACCTAGGGGTGGAAATATTATAATAAAATATAGTGCAGAATTAAGGTATCAATTTTCTGATGCTCCTACAGTTTATGCTTTAGTATTTAGCGAAGTAGGAAATGTCTGGACAGATTTTGATGTAATTGATCCATTTGATTTAAAAAAATCTGCTGGTATAGGTATAAGAACATATATGCCAATGATAGGATTATTAGGTTTTGATATGGGATATGGCTTTGATGATACCACGTATGATGGTGATAAATTGCCTCAAGGGTGGAATTATCATATCTTATTTGGAATGCCATTTTAAATATTTAATAAAGGGGTAAAAATGAAAAAAATAATAATTTTAATGTTAAGTCTGCCAATTATGTTGTTTGGAGAAATGAAACTAGGTTATATCGATTCAAATAGAATTATGTCGGAATTTGAAGATGTGAGAGATATACAGGTTGAATTAGAAAAGGAACAAAGAAAATTAGAATCTCAATATAATGGAATGATTAATCAGTTAGATAGTTTAAAGCAAGTATTTGAAAGACAACGTTTATTAATGAGTGATAGCAGAAGAGATGAAAAACAAAATGAGTTAATAAATATGGAAAGAAATATTCAAGAATTTCAATTAAAGAAATTTGGGCCAGAAGGTGAAATTTTTAGAAAACAAAGTCAGCTTTTAGCCCCGGTTTTAGAAGAAGTTGATGCGGCAATAAAAATTGTAGCTGCACAAAGGGGTTATGATTATGTTTTTGATGCTGTATCGGGTGCTATAGTATATGCATTAGATGCTCATGATTTAACCGAGCAAGTTCTAAAAGAGTTAAAGAAAGATTCAAAGTCTGATTAAAATGATATCAATCAAAGATATAGCTTCCCTAATAAATGGGGAATTGAATGGTGATCCTGATTTTATTATTAAAGGTGCTTGCAATTTACAAAATGGTAAAAAACATCATATTGCATTTTTAGATAGTCCCAAATTTACAAAGTTTATTGATGGTACATGTGCCTCAGCAATCATTATTAGAAATGATTATATTATTAAAGATTCAAATAAAATTTTCATTAAAGTAAAAAATCCAAGAATTGCATTTGCGAAAGTATTGGAGAAATTTAAAAATAATGAAATATTAGAACCAAAAATTTCTGATTCATCTTTTATAGATAAAACAGCTAAGTTAGGAAAAAATATTTATATTGGTAATAATGTTGTTATCAAGAAAAATGTAAATATTGAAGATAATGTCATAATAGAATCTGGATCTGTTATTTTTGAAAATTGTAATATAGGTTACAATACTTATATTGGTCCAAATGTTACTCTAAATTATGATACTAAAATAGGTAGTAATGTTCATATTGATGCTGGTTGTGTTTTAGGTGCTGATGGTTTTGGTTGGTCAACTTTAGATAAAAAACAAAAAAAAATACCTCAAATTGGAAATGTTGTAATAAATGATGATGTATGGATTGGAGCTAATTGTTGTATTGATAGATCAACATTTGAATCAACTATTATTGGTAAAGGGACCAAAATGGATAATTTGATACAAATTGGTCATAATGTTATAATTGGTAAAAATTGTTTAATCTCTGGTAGTACTGCAATAGGAGGAAGTACAGTTATAGGTGATAATGTAACAATTGCTGGTCAAGTAGGAATTATAGATAATTTAAATATTGGTGATAATTCAATTATAGCAGCAAAATCTGGAGTATTTAAGTCTTTCAAAAGTGGATCTTTTATTTCTGGAATACCTGCAAAAAATCATAATGATCGTAAAAGACAAGAGGTTTTAATTACAAAATTACCTGATTTGAATAAAAGAATTAAAAATATAGAAAATTTTTTAAATAATAAGGATCAAATAGTTGATTAAAAAAACAAGCACAAATTATCAACAAACAATTACGAAAAAAGTTAGTATAGATGGTATAGGTTTACATACGGGTTTAAAATCTAAAATTACCTTTAAACCAGCTAAAGAAGATTCAGGAATTAATTTTCTTAGAACTGATGTTGATAATTGTCCTTTAATTTGTGCCAATATTAATAATGTAATAGATATAGCTAGAGGAACAATTATTGCTAAAGATCAATATAAAATCCATACAGTAGAGCATGTTTTATCAGCTTTATCAGGTTTGGAAATAGATAATATCCTAATTGAAATTTCTTCTAAAGAGCCTCCTATTTTAGATGGTAGTGCAATTCAGTTTGTTGAGCTGCTTCAAAAAGCTGGAATTAAAAAACAAAGTAAATTCAAAAATGAATTAATTATTGATGAAGCTATATCATATATTGATAAAGATAATGATATTGAAATTCATGCATTACCTTCAGAAAATTTTAAAATTACTTTCATTTCAGATTATAATGTTGAATCAATTGGAACGCAACATTTTACATTTAATTTTTCAAAAAATGAATATATTGAAAATATTTCATCGGCAAGAACATTTTGCTTGTTTTCAGAGATTATGCCTTTAATGGAAAGTGGTTTAATTAAAGGTGGGTCAACTGATAATGCGTTGGTATTTATTGATCAAAAAATTGATAAATCAGAAATTGATAAAATATGTAAAATTTTTAAAATTAAATCAAATATTTCAATAGGAAGTAAAGGTATTTTAAATAATATCAAGTTGCGTTATTTAGATGAGCCAGTAAGACATAAAATTTTAGATCTCATTGGAGATTTAGCTCTTTTAGGTCTTCCTATTAGAGGACATATAATTGCAAAAAAAAGTGGTCATGAATCTAATGTTAAATTTGCAAAAAAAATAAAATCTTATTTGCCGACTAATATACCAAATAACTTTAGCTATAATATAAATGATATTTTAAAGATAATGCCTCATAGATATCCTTTTTTATTAATAGATAAAATATCAGCTTTAGAGCCAGGGAAGATTGTTACTGCAATAAAAAATGTAACAATCTCGGAACCATTTTATAATGGTCATTTTCCAGGAGAGCCAATTATGCCAGGTGTTTTAATATTAGAGGCAATGGCACAAGCTGGAGGTTTTCTATTATTAAATTCTATAAAAAATCCACAAAAAAAATTAGTTTATTTTACAGCTGTTAAAAATGCTAGATTTAAAAAGATAGTGATACCTGGTGATCAATTAATTTTAAAAGTAGAATTGCTTAAGTTTAAGCTTGGTACATGTAAGATTTATGGTGAAGCCTATGTTAATGAAAAACTTACAGCAAATAGTGAATTGATGGCAACAGTAGTAGATAGGAGATCATAAAATTTCAAATTTACATCCTACAGCTATAATAGATAATAAAGCTAAGATTGGTAAAAATGTTTCAATAGGTGCATACTCAATAATTGATAAAAATGTTATTATAGGTGACAATACAATTATTAAAGAGCATGTTGTTATTAGAGAAAATTCATCCATAGGAAAAAATTGTTCTATTTTTCAAGGTGCCGTTTTAGGCGAGATTCCTCAAGATTTGAAATTTGAAAATGAGCATTCAATTTTAACTGTTGGAAATAATACTACAATTAGAGAATATGTTACTTTAAATAGAGGAACAAAAGATAGAGGTGAAACAAATATAGGTGATAATGTACTATTAATGGCATATGTTCATATTGGACATGATTCTGAAATCAAAAATAATGTGATAATAGCAAATAGTGTTCAAGTTGGAGGACATGTTGTTGTTGAAGACAACGCAATTATTGGAGGATCAACCCCAATACATCAATTTTGTAAAGTTGGTACATTTTCAATTATTGGTGGAGGTTTAAGGATTGTACAAGATGTCCCTCCATATATTATGGCTGCAGGAGAACCTTTAAAGTTTATTGGAATTAATGCCATAGGTTTAAGGAGAAATAAATTTAGTGTTGATGTAAGAAAAGAGTTGAAATCTGCCTATAAATACATTTATAATTCTGGAATAAGTACAAAAGATGCATTAAATGAAATAAAAAATAATCTAAATCAAATAGAAGAAATAAAAAAGATTATTTCATTTATTAATAATAGCAATAGAGGACTTATATCATAATTGAAATTATTTTTTTCATTTTTTTTAATTAATAGTATAGTTTTTACACAAATCCCAAATCAAAAAGAAAAAACTTTTTCTAATTTTATATTGAAAGATAGTAAGGTTTCTATAGGATTAAGTTTTTATAATTTTGATAATAGTATAGTAAAAAATTATTTTACAAGTATATGGTTATCAGATAATTTATCAATTAGTTCATCATTCTCATCTAATATATCTGATTCAGATGTTAATTTATATTATAATCATTCTATTGCATATCATCCATTAATGTTTAATAATAATAACATTGATTCTTATTTCAATTTTAGTATGCATAGAATGAGATTTTATGAAGGGAAATCGTATAGATGGTATGATTATGGGATTTCATCTAATATAAATTATAATAACCATAAAATAATTTTATCTTGGCACTATATTACTGAGATTAATGATAAATATTTCTTTAATTTTTATTATAAAAAATTGATCTATAATAGAATGAATATATTACTAGGATCAAAATTATTTAGTGAAAATAAAAAATTTATTTTTCAACCAAATATAAAATTAATAATTAATTAATGAAAAAAATTGCAATTTTAGGTTCAACAGGATCAATTGGAACTCAAACA
>CAYTPF010000029.1:0-10723 GCA_964439775.1 uncultured bacterium
CCGAACATGATTTAAATTTTGGAATAGAAATTAAATTCAACCCTGATTTTGTAGGTTATACAATTCTAAGTGTAAACAATTCTCAGGAAAATGTAGAAATGTGGAAAACACACTTTAATTACGAAAGAAGTTATATAAAATTAGATTCAGATTTTTTTAGTATTGTTGCTTTTGATAATATTGGCTTAAAAACATTTGATGAGCCTTTGCCTACCTTGGGAAGTATTGGTTTTAATGGATATGATTTTGGTTATGGTTATAGTGGTGTTTATTTTGAAACTTCTAATCAGTTTAAAAAAAATGTATATGATATAATTCCTATCGATGTAAATGGTGAGCTAATGTTTTCTGATAAATCTGGATATAATGAAGAGGATATAACTGCAATACGATTCAATTTTTCTAAAACAATAATAGCTAATAAAACTATATCTTTAGGTGCATCTAAATATAATTATGTATCTAATGCTTCAAACGAAATTATTCAAAGACACAATACAAATTCAGTTGATATTAAATATATTCAGAAATTTTTTAGAAATGGTTGGAAAGATAAAATGATTCTTACGCTTTCAGGTCAATTTTCATCATATACTAATTCTAATGAGGATAGCATTGTTACAAATTGGATGAATGGGTCTAATATTTATACAGGTTTGAGTTTGAGGTTTCCTGCTGCCTTAAATATATATTTAAGTTATCAAAAAAGTTCATTTGATTTAACAAGTGAGTTTAATAGAGATAGATATACAATGGGTGCTGATTTAAATATTAATAATTTTCAGTGGAACATAAATAGTCAAATTTGGAAAAATAATTTTTCTGATAATTTAAGTTGGGTAGATTATTATAAATATGTAGAGAAAAGTGATTGTAATGGTAGATGGTTTGAAGATCATACAGATTTATCTTTTAGCAAATATACTCTTTTGGGATATAAATCAGGTGTATTGTTTGAGTCATTGATGAAATATAGGTTTAATTTTTTTAATAAGAGTTTAGAAACTTCAATTAAGAATTTATTTGCTCAGCAAAAATTATTGAGTAAGTCAAAGTTTATTGAAAATATTTTTATGTTAAAGTATGATTTATCAGATAAGTGGATTTTAAAAATTAATACACGTCTTCCATATTATAATGATAATTTTTTAAATTTAAAGACGGATTTTTCTAATAATAAAGATGTTTATGTATCATCATTTTCAGAAGTAATTTTTTATATAACTCGAGATGCTTGGTTATCGATAGGATATGGTGTAAGTCCATATATAATTAATCCAGTTACTGATCAGTTTTATTTTCGAGGTAGAGAAGATTATTTGAATGAGAGTACAAATCTTACTGAATATCTGAATTCTTATTATGGGGGGTTTGGTGAAAAGATTCGAGAAGCAGAAGAATCATTGATGGATAATAATCAAGTATTGATACAGGCTGTAATTAATTTCTAGAATATAAAATATGATAAAAGTAAAAAAATATTATATGAGTTTTGTTTTTTTGTTTTTAATCTTTGTTGGATGTTCAACCAGCATTATAAAGAAACGACTCCTACCACCACATAAGGTTCAAGATGGAATCTTATTTCAGTTTGATGCTCCATCAGCTAGACAGGTTAACTTGGCAGGTAATTTCCCTGATAATGAATGGCTGAAAAATGGTGATCGTATAGATATTATGAATGACAGTGGTATAAATGGAGATAAACTTGCTAATGATGGTATCTGGTCGATAATTAAATCGTTATCTCCAGGTCGATACGAGTATAAATTTGTCATAGATAGGAATTCTTGGGTTGAAGATCCAAATGCATTAGATAGATCAGAAGATGGTTATGGTGGTGTTAATTCAGTTTTAATTGTTAAGTAACATGGAGTAATAGATGGGAAAAATATATTTTTTATTTTGTTTTTTGATATTTTGGAGTTGTTCTGATACGCCAAATGAGGTTCCTTTAGATTCCTATCGTACTGCTATTTTTAATGTTAATATGAATAATGTTCTTAATGATATTTATAGTATCCAAGATACTGTATCATTAATTATTAATGGTTCTGAATTATATGAAATGAAAGATGATGATGAAGATAATATTTTATCAGTAACTATTCCAGATTTAATTTTGGGTCAATCATATAGTTACTATTATGCTATAAATAATGAAATAGAAAGTTTAGATGGATTACGAACATTAACTGTTAATGATAATGAAAATACTGTAAATGATTATTATCAGGAAATGAATCCTACTTTGGTGTCATTTTTTGTAAATATGTCATATCAAATATCTATAGATAATTTTAATTTAGAAACTGATTATTTAGATGTTGCAGGTAATTTTAATGGTTGGGATGGTACAGATTATCATTTATCTAATATAGATAATAATATTTTTGAAATTGTTATCTCTGGATTGGAAGCAGGATATGAAATGGAATATAAATTGAGAATAAATGGAGATTGGGAGTTAGCAGAGTTCCCAGGTGGTGGTTCTAACAGAGTATATACTGTTCTTAATGGTAATAATATATTAGAGTTATGGTATAATGATGAGCAGGGTCAATAGATGAGATATATATATATAGTAATAATTTTTATGTTATTTGGTTGTTCAACATTAGGTTTCGGTGATTTTGATGTAGATGAAGAGTTAAATAATAATAATAAAGTTGAGGTAAAGTTCACATATCAACCTCTTATTGGAGGTAAGCATAATATTTTTTTATCAGGTGATTTTAATGATTGGTCTGAATCGGCGATAAGAATGGAAGAAAATGATGGGCTTTATGAGGTTACTCTTCATTTGAAGCCAGGAAAATATGGATATAAATTTTTAGTTGATGGTCAGTGGATAATTGATGAAAAAGTTGATCAGTTTGAGGATGATGGTTATGGTGGTCAGAACTCAATTATATATGTAGGCAATAAACAAGAAATCGATGCTCTTCGTATTGTTGATTTTATTTATAAACCCCAAAAAATAGTTAAAGAGGTCTATCTAGTAGGTACTATGAATGATTGGAATTTGAAATCTCATAGAATGATCGAAACTGATAAGGGAGTATATACTATTAAACTATTACTTCATACTGGTGAGTATCATTATAAATTTCTTGAAGATGGCATGAATTATGTAACTGATCAAAATGCTAGTAGCTTTGTAGAAGATGGTTTTGGGGGCAAAAATTCAGCTATAGTTGTGGATGATACTTATGAAAAAGTGATTCTTAAGAAAAATGATGGGCTGATACTTGAATATGGGATACCAACAGAGCAAAGTATTCAAACAGTTAACCCTCTTTCAGAATATAAAATAGAATTTAAAACTAAATCACATAAGGATGATGTTGAATCGGTTTTTTTAGTAAAAGAAAATGAATTGATAAAAATGAAAAAAATTGCTAGTGATAATTCATATGATTACTATCAAAAAATTATAACAATAGATACAAAAAATGTACAGTTTGAGTATTGTTTTTTATATAAGGATGGATCAGAAAAATTATATTTATTGGATGGAGAATTTTCTAAAAACAAAGAAGAAAGTAAGTTTTTTAAATATTCAAGTGATATTGTAGAACCATTTTTTACTCCTGATTGGGTTAAGGATGGTATTATATATCAAATTTTTCCAGAAAGATTTTATAATGGTAATAAGCAGAATGACCCTGACTTTAAAGAATGGTATTATGATGGAGTAAATATCCCACCTCCCAAGGGAACATTATATAAAAAATATACTGAATATTATCATATTGAAGATGATTGGTATAACTATTCTGGATTGAAAAAAAGTCCCTATCATTTACCTAATGATGAGGGCTATCAACCTGATTATAATAGTTTTTATGGTGGTGATATAGAAGGAATAAAAAAGAAATTAGATTATCTTGAAGATTTAGGAATAACAATTATTTATTTTAACCCACTTTTTGAGGCTAAATCAAATCATAAATATGATGCAGTTGATTATATGAAAATTGACCCTCATTTTGGAACTAATGAAGATTTTAGGAATTTTGTTAAAGAAGCTCATGATCGTGATATAAGAGTAATTATAGATTGTGCATTTAATCATACTGGCGAAACTTTCTGGGCTTTTCAAGAGAGTATAAAAAAAGGACCCGAAAGTAAATATTATAATTGGTATGAATGGAAAAAGTGGCCTTTGCCTGATAGTCAAAAGATTTCATCATTAAAAGATGGAGTTTTTAAGCCTTTAGATTATTATGAATGTTGGTGGGGATTTGGGCATATGCCAAATCTTAATTTTGATTTTGCAAATCCTAATCAAGCTGAAAATAGTATTAAAAATATTGAATTAGCTGATCCTAATTGGGAAGTTGTTAATTATATTTTAGATGTTGCAGAGTTTTGGGTCTCTGATATGGATATAGATGGATTTAGATTGGATGTACCTAATGAAGTTCCGTTTTGGTTTTGGAAATTATTTAATGAAAAAGTTAAATCAATAAAACCAGATGCTTATTTAGTTGGTGAATTATGGAGTAATGCTGTGGATTGGGTAAATAATGATTATTATGATGCAGTTATGAATTATGCATATTTTAAAGATCCAGTTATGAGATTTTTCAACTCAAGAAGTTGTAATGCAAAAACATTTAATAAGGATTTGGTTCAAGGTCTTCATACGTATCCTACTCAAGCTACACAGGTTATGATGAATTTAATAGATAGCCATGATACCTTTAGATTCTTAGAGAGTTGTAATGGAGATGTTTTACGTTTGAAATTAGCAACATTATTCCAAATGACATATGTTGGTACTCCTCATATTTGGTATGGTAATGAAATCGGTATGATGGGTGGTCATGACCCTGATTGCAGAAGGCCATTTAATTGGAAATATGATCAGCAAGCTTCTAATGTAGATTTAAGAAACTTTTATAAAAAATTAATAGACATTCGCAAAAAATATTCAAGTTTAAGAACTGGTAATTTTAATACAATTTTAGCTGATGGTATGGTTTATGGTTACGAGCGTGAAGACGATGATTCAAAGATTACTATTGTAATAAATAATGATACAAAAATTAACAAAGTTACAATACCAATGAATTCACAAAATGTATTAGAATTGATTACTCAGAAAGAGTACGAAATTAAGGATGGTATCCTGGAAATTGAGTTGGAAGCAATGAGTGGTTTAATTTTAAAGAAAGAAGGATAGAATGAAAAAAATCTTATATATAATTTTATGTTATAATTTTTATCTTTTTAGTTTTGAAACTATTGGACGGTTAGATTATTGGGAAATTGATCATTTTTTAGGTTTTGATAAAGTTGGTGATTGTATATCAGATAAAGGTGATATATCATCAGTTTTTAGTCATATAGAAAATAATAAATTGTTTTTTAGAGTTACTTTTGATGATATGTTTGATAGATCTGTTAAAGCAGATAATTTCTATAATAATGAAATTTATATGGATTTGAATATTAAGAATAGTGAAACTGTTTTATTTCAAGAATTAATAAAGATTGATCAACATTTTAAAAAAGATGAAAAATATCAATATTTAAGAACATTGAATTATAATTTGTTTGAATTAACTCTAGATTGGTTTCATGATATTGATAAAGATAAGCTAGTATATGAATTTAATATTATAGTAAATGATAATTTGGTAGACTCTTTTAATTCAAATGAAGTATTAAATAGAGATGGTGGTAATGCTGCTTTTGTTCATCATGGAAATCAGGGACTTACTTATACTGAGGTTTTTTATGGTCAAGAGCCATTAGAATCAACTGGTTTTGACGAAGTTTTAGAAATTCATCAAGCTACTAGTATCCCTGGAAATTTTCATATGTCTGGGACTTTAATGCCTGCAGCAGAATGGCATAATCCTGAATTTAATGATTGGTTAGTATCAGGAATTAATGATGGTTATGTATCTATGTTAACATCTGCATTAGGCCAGCATATTATGCCATTTGTTCATAATGATATGAATAATTGGTCTGTTGCAATTGAAACTGATATGGTTGAGTATCGATATGGTTATACTCCGAAAGTTGCATGGATTCCAGAAAGAGTTTGGTTATCGCCAGGTGTATATCCAGAGGCTGGAGTAATAGATTGGCTTGGAGATAACTGGGAACAACATGGAGTTGAAGCTGTTATTTTAGATGATTATATCCATTGTGCAGGAGCCGATAATAAAAAAATTCATTGGATGAATAATGAACAGGGCATTAATCTTCGTGTTATTCCAATAGATAATGATTTTGTTGGAATGATGCATTATGATGCTGATGCTGCTAAAAATCATATTTCTTCAACAGGTCAATATGGCATTACTGTTTATGGAACTGATTGGGAAGTTGTTGCTGAAATGAATGAACATTTTGATACAATGTTTCTTGATAATTATGAAAATGTAATGTGGTATTGTTATGATAATTATCCAGCTGTTAATATCTGGAAATTAGATAATGCTATTTATAACTCAGATTTTAATGGTAATGGTATTGATGTGCAAAATGGAACATATGGATTATTAGGTGGGTTTGACGGATATGGAGGAAGCAATAATAATTGGTATACTAATTGGGCTGCATATCCATCTGAGTCTGATTTTCATGATCCTCAATGGAACTATGGAACTATATGGAATAATACATATAATAATTTGATGTCTGCTCCTAATAATTCATTATCTCAACTTGGTTGGTATACTTTTATGATTAATTTGCATGAAACTGGATGGCATTCTGAGGGTGAAATCGCTGGATGGGAGCATCATTATTCTTCTCATATAAAAAATGCAAATGTATTTATTGAGGCTTCACGTTGGGCTAATGGTGAATATATAGAAACTACTGCAGCGTTTTTTAGTGATGTTGATCATGATGGTGGTGAAGAATTAGTTATGTACAATGATAAAGTATATGTTGTTTTTGAAGGAGTTGGTGGAAAAATAAATTGGATGTACTATAAGGATGGTTATGGCAATGCATATTCAGTGGTTGGTTCAGATATATCTTATTGGCCTGATACGAATGGGGATTATAATGATAGTAATCATATTGCTGCTCTTTCAGATGTATCACCTAATCAACAAAATGCAATATATGATATAACCATTAATACCTCATTAGGTGATACTGTAAGTGCAACACTATCTCAATATGGTGTAAGTAAAACTATACAATTATACACTGGTCAAAATTTTTTAGATGTCGTATATAATTTTTATGGTGATCGAGGTTATATTAAATCTGGTTGGAGTCCAGATTTATTAGACTTAGTTTGGTCTGGAAAATCCAATTTGCAAAGATTATTTGGAGACTACGGAAGTTATTCAGGGCAAAGAAACTTATCTAGTGGAGCAACAGTTGCTTTAGTCCTTGGTAGTGGTGGAGCAAGTCATAATACTGAGTTTGAAGGTACATTAGTTAAGGGTGATGAAATATATGGTGATGGGATATTTAACTTTTATTTATATGGAGGATATACATCAGAACCATATGATGAATATATGTCAAGAGTACCTGAGTTAGATGAACTTGCCAATGAAGTCATTGATCAAATTGGTCCCCAGCTTATTTCGGCAATACAGGTTTCATCTAATATTATCCACCTATATTTTAGTGATAATTTAAATGAGCAATCAGTCCAGAATATTAATAATTATAGTTTAAATGATTTTAATGTAGGAATTGATTCAGCATATTTAATTTATGGAAGAAAAGTCGTTTTAATTCTAGATGGTGAAGGGACAGGAGAATCAATAGAAATAACAGGATTAGTTGATGCTAGTGGAAACTATATTGATCCATTAAATAATATAGCAAGTATTGATGAGTTATTGGTTACGCCTCATCTTGTTGGTAGCTTTAATGATTGGGACCCTGCAAATCAAGATTACAATTTAAGTTTAAACTCAAATGGTTTATGGGAAATAGAAATTGAATTGGAAGAAGGAGAATATGATTATAAAGTAATTGAGTCTAATGAATGGAATGAAAATGATTGGCCTTTTACAAATCAATTAATTGTATTAAATGAAAATACTGTGATTAATTTTAAAGTAAATTGTGGATTTTATACTGGAGCAAGAAATTGGGATGAATTTGTTTCACATACTAATCCAATTATTGTTGGTGATTTTATTTCTGAATTAGGTGGCGAGGATTGGACTACAACTGATATAACTGGAATGATGTATGATGAGGATAATGATGGTATATATATGATAGATTTATTAATACCTGAAGGTGATTGGGAATACAAGGTTGTACTAAATCAAAATTTTGACCAAGATACTTATGGAAATGGTGGCAATTTTAGTTTGTATTCAGATGGAATATCTCCTATAAAATTTTATTATGATTTTGAGCAAAATAGTACATACTTTGAACAGAATAATCAAACCGTCAACCCTGGTGATGCAAATTTAGATAATGATGTTAATGTTATTGATGTTGTAGCAATCGTAAGTCATATCTTGGGTCAAATTGTTTTAGAAGAATTGGGTATTTTAAATTCAGATATAAATAGTGATTTTGATTTAAATGTAATGGATATTGTATTGGTAGTAGAGTTGATTCTTAATGATTAAAATTTAATGAAGTATTTTTTAGTTTTATTTCTTTCATTTATTTGTGCTCAAAATTTTTACATATCTCCTGGTTTTAATATAACGTTTAATCAAAATAGAGATGTAAGTTTTGGTAGCCAAATAGGTGTGGGTCTAAATTATGAAATCGTTCATATCTCAACAGGAATTGGCGTTATATATTCACTACAAAATAAACAATTAAGAACATACAACTTTATTGGAGGGGGATTAACCTTTTTAAGATTTGAATATGGTAATGTAAAATTCAAGATAAATAGTAAATCAAACAAGGGAAATAGAATGAATATCTTATTTGGTGCTCCATATGCAAATTCAGAATTATTTCATTCTCTTGAGTTGTCTTCATTTGATCATAAAAAGGATATAAAGCGAAACAATTGGATTAGATTTCCTATTATTATAAAATAGTTCTATTGGAAAAAATTATAAAAATAAAGAGTATTGGTCGTGTGCTTTTTAAAAAAAGTAATAAAGCAAAAAATATTAATATTAGTATTGAATCTAATAAAAGTATAAGAGTATCAGTCCCTAAGTTTTTAACATATAAATATGCTGAGTATATTGTTTATACAAAAATTGATTGGATAAAAAAAAGCATAGAAAAACTATCTCAAAAAACACAAATCAACAGAAATAATATTAGTTTTAATAAAGAGAAAGCAAAATTATTTTTATTAAAAAGAACATATCATTTAGCAAAAAACAACAATTTTTCAATTAATAAAATTTTAATAAAAAATCAAAAAACGAGATGGGGAAGTTGTTCGCAAAATAATAATATAAATTTAAATATACAATTATATAGGCTTCCAAAAGAACTTATTGATTATGTTATCTTGCATGAACTAGTTCATATTTATGTTAAAAACCATTCAAAAGAATTTTGGGATTTATTGGGGAAATTTGTTCCAAATGTACGTGCTGTTGATAAAAAATTGAAAGAATATGTGATAATTTAATAAGTTAAAAGAGCAGTTTTACTATTGTAAATTTTTGTATCTAATGAAAATATTATTAATTTAAATAATTATATTATATTGTAATTATTTTTTAAAAAATGGGGTTTAAATGCAATCTATTAAAAGTTTAGTTAAAGTTTTATTCTTATTATCATTTGTTTTTGCAGATGAATGTCGTTCACTTGATACACCAGAGTCATGTTATCAAACAGAAGAATGTTTTTGGAATGAGGATTTAAATTATTGTCAAGGTTATGATAATAATGATTGGGAAAATGAGTGTCGTTTTTTAGAGTCTGAGGATGAATGTATTGGTGCAGGTTGCATGTGGGATGATGAAGAAGGTTGTTATGATTATTGGGATGACGAAGAAGATGAAGAGGGTGAAGAAGATGAAGACCTTGAATGTGTTATGGATTGCGAAGGTGTAGAGGATGTTAATCCAGATGAAGATATGTATGGTTTTTGTGAATGGTTAGTTAGTTTGGATGAATCATGTCTTTCAGATTGCGATGATGATACTTTAGAAGAAATATTAGAATTTTATGAATTTTGTAGTGGCTGTTTAGAAGATAATAGCTGTGGTGATGATTGGGATGATGAAGAGGGTGAAGAAGATGAAGAAGATTGGGAAGAAGGTTGTGAAGGATTAGATGAATATGAATGTAATGAGGTAGATGGTTGCGAATGGAATTATAGTAATAATCTTCCAGGTGGTGGTTTTTGTTCTGAATCAGATTGGGATGACGAAGAAGATGAAGACCTTGAATGTGTTATGGATTGCGAAGGTGTAGAGGATGTTAATCCAGATGAAGATATGTATGGTTTTTGTGAATGGTTAGTTAGTTTGGATGAATCATGTCTTTCAGATTGCGATGATGATACTTTAGAAGAAATATTAGAATTTTATGAATTTTGTAGTGGCTGTTTAGAAGATAATAGCTGTGGTGATGATTGGGATGATGAAGAGGGTGAAGAAGATGAAGAAGATTGGGAAGAAGGTTGTGAAGGATTAGATGAATATGAATGTAATGAGGTAGATGGTTGCGAATGGAATTATAGTAATAATCTTCCAGGTGGTGGTTTTTGTTCTGAATCAGATTGGGATGACGAAGAAGATGAAGAGGGTGAAGAAGATGAAGACCTTGAATGTGT
>CAYTPF010000030.1:0-10277 GCA_964439775.1 uncultured bacterium
CTGCTAACACAAGTGGTGAATATCTTTCTTTAGATAATGGTATGCCATCTGAGTCTTCATTAAGCTCAGCATATCCTAACCCATTCAATCCTGTGACAAATATGAAATTGTCATTGGTGAATGCTTCTAATGTTAGTATGAACGTTTATAATGTTTCAGGTCAATTAGTAGATGTATTGGTTGATGGCTCTTTGGATGCTGGATATCATAACATTACCTGGGACGCATCAAATGTTTCAAGTGGTGTATACTTTGTGAAAGTTATGTCTGGATCAAATGTATCAGTACAAAAATTGATGTTGCTTAAATAATTTAAGAGCAATCAAGTTTGAAAAAAGCCCTAGCTATTTAGCTGGGGCTTTTTTTTAATAATAAAAAAACATTATCAATTAATAAATTATATTAATGAAAAAAATAATTATAATATTGTTATCTGTTTTATTTGCTGATTTTAAAGAATGTGGAACTGAAATTGATTCTCTCGCTTATAATGTAAGTTTAAGAGAATATTCAGATAAAAGATCAAGTATAAATAGAGATCAGATGCCTGATGTTACTTGGGCGCCAATAACATTTCATATTGTAAGGAATGATAATGGTACTGGTGGACTACCACCTCATCGCATAGATATTGGGCTTCAAGATATGTTAAGTGTTTATTCTGAGGCAAATATTTATCCATATAAACTTGGAGAGATTGATTATATTGATAATTCAGAATTTTTATCTATAACTTCATATGAAGAGATGGCAGAATTAAAACAAATTAATACTGTTGAAAATTCAATTAACATCTATGCAGTTGAACTATTAAATAACGGAGATTACGATTTATGTGGTATATCTACGTTTACATGGAGCTCTGATCAAGGAATTATTATGGCAAATAGTTGTTTTGCAACATCAGATAATAATTCTACGTTAGCTCATGAATTGGGTCATTATTTTAATTTATATCATACCCATCAAGGATCAGGTTCACCTAATGATAATGGTGTTATTCAAGGTGCGAATACAGAGTTCGTTGATGGTACTGAATGCAATACTAGAGGTGATGGACTATGTGATACTCCGGCAGATCCAACACTGAGTGATCTTGTGGATGGAAGTTGTGAATATTTTGGAAGCTATTTAGATGGTCATGGAGATTTATTTGAACCTGATGAAACAAATTTAATGTCATATTCACAAAAAAATTGTAGAGATTTTTTATCTGATGAACAAAATATTAAATCAGTTTATACAATTCAATCAGAAAGACCTGAAATAAACTATCCACCTTTAGAGCCGTACATCGTTTTATTAGATTCTACAATTATTGAGATTGAAGGTGATGGTGATGGAGTTGTGAATCCAAATGAAGTTGCAAATATAAATGTTAGCTTGAAAAATTGGGATAACTGGCCTGATGCAAATAATGTTCAGATAGAGTTAAGTACAGATAGTCCTGATTTAAATATAATAAATTCCATTCACTCTTGTTCTATAATTGGTTCGGGTGAGGTCTATTCTACTATTAATAATCCATTCAAGATAGAGACTTTAGATAAAATAGGATTATTTAATTTAAAATTAACTATTACATCTACACTTGATGGTGGAGCGATATATATTAAAGAATATCCCTTAAATATTGAGGTTAGTTTGTATCAAGCAGGTTATCCATTGATAGGTATAAATCAGGTTGAATCCTCACCGATAGTATCGGATTTAGATGGTGATTTAAATATTGATATGGTTTTTGGTGATTATGATGGGAATATTCATTATTTAGATTATTTAGGTAATCAAAAAGATGGCTTCCCTATAAATGTAGGGGATGATATTTGGGGTGCGCCTGCATCTGCTGATTTAGATTTAGATGGAGATATTGAAATTATTGTTTCTTCAAAAAATGGATTCATAACTATACTTAATCAAATTGGAGAGATTGAATTAAGCTTGGATCTAGATCAATTTTTAATGGGAACTCCAGCTATTGGTAATTTTGACTTAGATGATGAATTGGAAATAGCTATAGCCAGTTATTCTAATTCTGGACAAATTTATATTATAAATCATAATGGCTCATTTGTTAATGGTTTTCCATTGCATATTGGTGAAAAGATGCTAAGAGGACCTTCTATTTATGATATAGATAATAATGGATTGGATGATATAGTTGTTGCTACTGAATCAGATAATATTTATTTAATATATGACAGTGGAGAAATAGCTCCTGGATTTCCATTTATGGGATCAGATAAATTTAAATCTTCTCCAACAATTTTAGATGTGAATAATGATGTTATAATTTTATCTGGTAATAAAGAAGGAATGCTTTATGCTATTGATAGGTATGGTGAATTATTATGGCAAATAGATTCAGGGAGTAATATTGCAACATCATGTAGCTTCATTGATTTGAATTCAAAGGTAGGTATATTTTATGGTACTGATTTAGGCTTATTGTATGGCGTGGATCATAACGGTGAAATTTTATCAGGTTTTCCTATAAATACTGGTAGTGCTATCACGGTTTCACCAGCATTTTCAGATATGAACAATGATGGAGAGCCCGAGATTATTTTAGGGAATGCTTCTGGTGAGATATTTGCTTATTCTTTGGATGGAGTATTGGAGAATTTTTTTCCAATTTTAGGAGGTTATTCAGTTATTGGCTCGCCTTCAATAAATGATATTGATTTAGATGGTGATTTAGAACTTGTTTTTGGCATTACTGCTGGTATAATGGCTATAGACATTAAATCTGAAGGTAGTAATAATGGTTATTGGAATATGTATAAAGGTAATAACTTAAGAAATGGAAATTTGCAAGTAACGCTTAATTCTGGCTGTGATAATATTATCTTAGGAGATATGAATTGTGATTCTGTTATAAATATTAATGATGTTGTTTTGCTTATAGAGATTATATTAGAAGAAGAATATCCTCAAATTTTTCAAGAAATCTCTGGAGATTTAAATAGTGATAATATTTTAGATATTTTAGATATCATATCTATAATAAATAATATATTAGAGAGTTAAAATAGGAGCAAAAATGAGAAATTTAACTTTTTTAATTTTACCAATGTTGCTTTTTTGTACAGATCCAGGTAAAGGATCTGGTCAGCAAGCAGAGGTTTTAAATGGTACTGAAATTGGTATAGAGTCTATTAAAGATAATGGAGATGGAACTTTGGATGTAGCTATATATATGTATACTACAGTTCCGGTCGCTGGATTTCAGGCAAATTTATTGCCTAAAGAAAATTTTACCATAGAAAATGTTTATGGAGGAATTGGAGAGGAAAAAGGTTTTATGATGAAGGGTGGAAAATCTACCTTTTTAGGTTTTTCAATTAAAGGTGATGTCGTCTCTGAATCGAATTCAAGGTTCTTAAATGATAATATTTTATGCATATTAAAAGTTGCAAAAAATGAAGATTTCAAATTACCTATAGAAGTTAGCTTGGATCCAATTATAGCTGGCAAAAAAGGAGTCAAATTAAAGGCTGTAACCAAATCATTTCTTTTTAATAAGTAAGTTCATTTAATCATTGTAATGGTATGTAACTAGAAAGACAATTTTTTAGTATATTTGAAAATATATTTATATATTTTATAAGAGGAGAGTATGAAGGATTATCAGTTAATGATGTTAATCTTTCATTTAAATTAATTTTAGGGAGGAAATATAAATGAAAAGAAGCTATCTTTTTATTCCAATTTTTATATTTAGTTTTATTTTTTCACAAAGCACTGTGTTGACGATGCAAAATGGTACAGTGAATGCTGGTGAAACAACAGTAATTGGTGTGGACTTGACCAATCCGGATGAAATAGTTAGTGGTTTTCAAATTCAGATTGTAGATTGGCCTAATTATTTGACTGTTGCTAATGTTGATGTTGATGTTAGTGTTACCTCAAGAACATCAGATTTTATGGTTGTTGGAAATGAACAGCCAGATGGTAGCTTTATTATTGTGGGATTTAGTTTGACTGGAAGTAATATTGATTATGGGACTGGTTCAATCGTTGATATAACCTATACTTCAACAACAGAGTATAGTACTGAGATTCAACTTTCCATTGTCCCTGAGTTATCCGTATTATCAGATCCATCGGCATCTCCTATTGAATTTTTAGTTGAATCTGGTATTGTTACTGTAAATGGTGAAGATCCTCCACCATTATTTGCTCCTGAAAATTTATTAGCTGTTGGCGGATGGGAGATGATGAATCTATCTTGGAGTCATCCAGAACCTTGGACTATAACGGGCTATTCAATATATAGAGATGGTGTATTCATTGGAACATCAGAGTTTACAAATTATGCTGATACTGGTTTAGATTTAAATACTGAGTATTGTTATACAGTTTCTGCATTTAATGATTTTATTGATTCAGAAGAATCAGATCAATCCTGTGGTATTACCTTAGATTTATATTTAGAAGAACCAGGCGAATTAATAGCGCAAGAGAATGGTTTAGAGATATACCTTGATTGGAATCCTCCAGGGGTTGGTGAATATTCTATGTTTGTTGGAGGTGGTAGTTGGGAGAGTGAAGTATCATGGGACCTGCATTATGAAAACCAATCTGTTGCAACAGGAGGAGTAGGTGATTTTGATTTATTATTAGCTCCAGGTGATTATATTATGTATATGTATGACTCATGGGGTGATGGATGGAATGGTAATGTTTATGAAATCTCTGATGGTGGTGGTAATGTTGTAGCCTCTGGGACATTGGATGAAGGTTCGGAGGGTCAAGATCAATTTACCTTAGGTGGTCGAGAGTTAGTTGGTTATGAAATATATAGAGATAATCAAGGAATTGATTTTACAACCAATACGGACTATTTAGATACGGAGGGTTTGAGTTATTTAGTTGAATATTGTTATAATATAGTAGCTGTATATGATGAGGGTAGTTCTGGATATTCAAATACGGCATGCATATCTCCGCAATTAGGATCGCCTTCAAACTTAGCTGCTGTTGCTGGTGGAGATCATATTAATCTATCATGGGAAGCTCACTCTGATAATCAGCAGGAGAGTTTTAATATTTATAGGGATGGTGAGCTTTTAGATAGCACAAATGAGCTTTTGTATTCAGATTTTACAGCAATAAATGATGTGGAATATTGCTATACTGTACGCGCATTACATGAGGAAGGAGAGTCTCCACCAAGTAATGAAGATTGTGCTATGTGGAGTATTTATCCCCCTTCAAATGTTATAGCAGATGCGGGAGATGGCTATGTAGATCTTTCTTGGGGAATGCCAGATCCCAATACTGATGCAGATTTGGTTGGAACTTGGAGCTTAACATATGATTGGTATTGTACGGGTACTCCTGGTGGACCTGGTACAGCTACATTTTTTGAAGATGGTACAGGTGATGTTGATGGTTTTCCAGTAATCTGGGGTGGAGGCGATGCTATTGATCTTGGAGATGGACTTTGTACAGGTGTAGGTGAGTTTGAGTATAATGCATATTTCCAATTTACAGGATACACAACATTTTATTATTTTAATATAGAAGATGGCTATGGTGAAGGCTGGCAAGATGATTCTGGTTATAATGGTGAAAATGTTGATGGTATAACAACAATAACAAGAATTGATGGCCGTCATTTAGATGTAGCTAATAATGCTTTAGATTTAAACGGAGTAAATCCTATATCCCCATTTCCAAATCCTGAGTTAATATATTCTGTTGATGATGTTGATAGAGAGTTGTTGTCATGGAATATTTATAGAGATAATAATTTAATAGGGAATGTACCTGCAGATACCTTTACATATAGAGATGAACCTCTTGAAAATATGGTTGAATATTGTTATACATTGACAAGTGTTTATGAAGAGGGTGAATCTCCAGAGACAGAGCTTGTATGTGCAACTCCTATACCAGGCCTTGCACCAACAAATCTTGTTGCATCTGATTTGGGTGGGACAATACAGCTAAACTGGCTTGATAGTGGTGACCCTAATCTGATACAATATAATATTTATAAAGATGGAACCATGATAGCTTCAACTAATGACCTTGTATTTGATGATTTGGATGTAGTTGCAGGCATCGAATATTGTTATGAAGTTAAGGCTGAGTATCCATCAGGAGAATCATTCCCAACAAATGAGGCATGTTCAACATATGTTTTGAATCCACCAGTAGGAGTAAGCGTTGTTGGTATGGATGATGAGCAATATGTTCACGTATCCTGGAATGCACCTGGATCATTACGAAATTTGACAATTGAAATTTTTACTGATACTTATTCTACAGAAACTGCATTTGTAATTACTGCATCTGATGGTACAGTGATTGGTAGTATTGAGGCTGGAGAACTTCTAGATCCTGAAACTTTATATCAATGGGAGTATTTGGTGGTGCCTGGTGAATATAGTTTTACCATTAGTGATACTTGGGGTGATGGTATCTGTTGTGCTTATGGAGAAGGATATTATAATATATTAGTTGATGGTGAAAATGTTGCAACTGGTGGAGAATTTGCAACTGAGGAAACTGTTACATTTAATACAGATGATTTTAGTTCTACTTTTGTATTAAGTGAGCCAGCTAGAAGTATTAATATTGATAAAACTCAATGGTATGCAGATAATGCTCCACAGTATTTAAATATTAATAGTTATATTGCTAAGGACCTTGTTATTATGAGATCAGTAGATAGCAGAGATAGAGATTTGCTTCATTATGAAATATTTAAAGATGGTCAATATCTTGCTACTTTAGATTTAGATACATTCGAGTATTTAGATTATGAAACTGAGCATGATCAAACATATTGTTATTACTTAAAAGCTGTGTATGATGAGGGAAATTCAGTGGCATCTAATGAGGCTTGCGATGAATGGATATTGATGCCTGCAACAAATTTAGTTTCTACAGGAACTAATGGACAAATTGAGCTGGCTTGGGATCCTGCAAATTCAGATGATGTTCAAGGATATAATATTTATCGTGATGGTAGTCTGTTGGTGTCAACAATAGAAACTTTTTACAATGATAATACTGCAATTCATGGAACTGAATATTGTTATTCAGTAAGTGCGTATTATGAGCTTGGAGAATCAAGTGGTACAGATGAAGAGTGTTCAATGTGGGAGATACTGTCTCCTTCAGATTTAACAGCTGATGGTTTAGATGGATATGTTCATCTTGAATGGACAGACCCTCCAGATGGTGGAGAGCCTGGGATCGGAGATGAATGTATTGGATATGATTATTATTATAATGAAGTCGCAGGTATAGTTGATTGTATAGGTCAATGTGTGGCTGCAACAACTGTTGATGCTTGGCTTGGAGATGGACTTTGTGATGATGGGACATGGGGTGTTTATTTGAATTGTGATGAATTTAATTGGGATGAAGGTGATTGTCCTGAATATGGCAGTATGAATGGTGGAGACTACTCATATAGAACTGATAGTCAATTAGAAGATTTGATAGTTTTAGCTGATGTATCTAATAATCAAAGTAGAGATCTTGTTGGGTTTAATATTTATCGTGATGGTTCATTTTTGATATCTGTAGATGCCGGGGTATATGAATATGATGACTATGATGTTGAAAATTTAGAGACATACTGCTATACTGTTACATCATTATATGATGAGGGTGAGTCTACTGTTCCAACTGATGAGGCATGTGCTACCCCAGAGCCTGGTATTGCTCCATCTGAGTTGTTTGCTTATCCAGAGACAGATATCATAATGCTTGAGTGGCAAGCAGCTGGTAACAATGGTGGTGGATCTGTAATTGATTATAATGTGTACAGGGATGGAAGTTTATTAATGACTACTCCAGATACAAATTTTTCTGATACATCAGCTGAACATGATGTAGAGTATTGCTATACTGTTACAGCTAATTTCCCATCAGGAGAGTCTTTGCCTACCAATGAGAGTTGTTCAATGTGGGTGCTTGCTGCACCTCTTAGCGTTTCAGCAATTGGTGGTAATGGCTTTATTCAGCTTGATTGGACAGAACCAGGTGTTAGTACCTGTGCGGATGAGGTTATCCCATCATTACCATTTAATGATATAGGATCTAATGTTGGTATGGGCAATGATTGGACGGTTCAAGGTTCTGAAGGTGCAGATTATGCATATTTATTTGTAGTTACTAGTCCAATAGTCATAGATATAACCTTATGTAGTGAATTTACTACCTATGATACAAAATTAGAAATATTTACAGCAGATTCTGATTGCAACGAAACGACTACTAATTATTATATTGATGATTTTACATGTGAGTTTAGTACTCTTCAATCAACTCTTGAGGGTGTTTCATTGCAACCTGGTCAATATTATATTGTTGTAGATGGTTATGGAGGTTCAGAAGGTGAGTATGAAATCAATGTAACTCAATCAGGGTTGGTTGCTCAGGCACCTAATGATATTGAGTTTTCTATTAATCATGAAATGAGAAAAACTGGAGAGTCGATTCAATTGAATGATTGGATTTTAGCTGATGGAACAAATGTTGTTTCTAGGGACTTGCTTGGATTTGATTTGTATAGAGATGGGAATTTGATAGATACTGTGGGTCCTGATGTATTTACATACATGGATTCAGGTCTTGAAAATGGTACCCAATATTGTTATTATATTATAGCAAGCTATGATGAAGGTGATTCTCAACCTACTGCGGAAGTTTGTGCTGCGCCTGATGCAGGACCAATGTGTCCACCAGAAAATTTCAGTGCAATTGCTGAGGATGGTGCTACTACAGTCAGCTTGGATTGGACACCTCCATTAGCAAACTGCGAGAATCGTTTTAATAGCTTTAATATCGATAGTAATGAGGATATTGATAGAGACTTTATTGGTTATAATATCTATAGAGATAATAACTTGTTATTGTTTACTGAAGAAACTGACTATGAAGATGAGGATATCGAGTTTGGTGTTGAATATTGCTATAAGGTAAAATCTATATATGATGAAGGAGAGTCTAATCCAACTGAAACAATATGCTTGACTGTGATAGATCCAGCAAATTTTGCAGTATTGGGTGTTGAATCTCTAGTCGCAGATGCTGGAAGTCAGATATCAATTGACATCCCATTAAACAATCCTATTGATGTCGCAGGTTTTCAGTTTACTTTAACGGATTCACCAAATTCTTTAACAACTATTGAGGTTTTAACAACTGAAAGAACTGAGTCTTTTATAGTATCTTCCAATGAGCAACCTGATGGCTCATTAATAGTTGTTGGCTTTGATGTTTCAGGTGGTTTTATACCTGCAGGTGACGGACCTATAGTTGAGATAGTGTATGATGTTGGAAATGTATTAAATCAAACTGATGTAACCTTAAGCATGAGTGATATATATTTAGGTGGTGTAGATGCAGCTGAGCTACCAGCTTTTTCTGTTGATGGTGTTATCACAATAAATCCAGCAGGAGCTACATTGTTATCTATAGGTGATGGTAGTATAGAATTAAATTCAAATGGAGATATTTCAATTAATCTTGATAATGATGAAGAAGTTTTTGGATTTCAGTTTATGCTAACAGATAATCCTGATCTAGTTTCATTTTTAGAAATTGCTAATACCGAAAGAACATCTACATGGATGATCTCAGCACAAGAGAATGAAGATAACATTATAACAGTTATAGGGTTTGATTTATCCTTAAACTCAATTGCTCCAGGAGATGGTCCTGTAGCAATATTAACATTATCAGGAGATTCTGAAGGTCAGACTGAGATCAGTATTTCTAATCCTATTGTATCTGCAGATGATGGCATTCCAATGCCTGTTGCCACTAATAGTGGTTTAATTACTGTAGGTGGAGGTGGTCCAATTTATGGCTGTATGGATTTAAATGCATGTAACTATAGTTCTGATGCAACTGAAGATGATGGTAGTTGTGAGTATCCACAAGAATATTATACTTGTGATGGTGGGTGTATTAATGATATAGATGGAGATGGAGTCTGTGATGAACTTGAGATAGCAGGCTGTACAGATCCAGATGCTATAAATTATAATCCTGAAGCAACAGATGATGATGGGAGTTGTAATTATTTGATTACACAAGATGTTGCTATGAATTCATTTATGCTAAATTCAGTATCATTCAATGTTCTTCCTGAAAATTTATCTACAGAATATTTATTATCAGATGTTCCAGTTTTAATTATGAGTGATGATGATGGAAACTTTTATGCACCATCATTTGGTGTGGATCAGATTGGTGAGTTAGGAGTAGTGGGATATAAGTGTTTTCTATCAGGAGCTGATGATTAT
>CAYTPF010000031.1:0-10048 GCA_964439775.1 uncultured bacterium
ATCTTTAAATTTATTTATACAATAAAGGGGCATAGCTAAAATTAAAATATCATAAGATACTTTTTCTCCATTTGAAAATGTAACATTAAAATCATCATAATCTATAAGCTCATAGTTAAAACTAATTTTTAGATTTGATAGTTTTATGATTTCATGAGATAGCATAGACATGCCTTTAGCTGGAAGAGTTGCGATACCAAAGGCAAATTTTTTAATAAGCTTTTTAAAAAATATTAGGTTGTTTTCAAGATTTGGTGATAAAAAAATACCCCTAAAAAATGGATAGAAAAATAATTGCAATGAATTTGTACTAAAGTTCTTATCAATATATTTTTTTGTTGAGTTATTATTATTGCTACTTTTAATTAATAACTTTAAAAGACTGTATATATCTTTAATTTTAAAAATCTTAAATATATTAGATTTTATGAATTTTATTGGATGGTATACAGGATTATATAGAGATAAGATCTTATTATTAGTATAAATAAATGCTCCAGAATGAAAATTTTTTAAGTCAAGTTTTTTATAAATATTGAGTCTATTTAATTCAGAATAGTTATTTAGCAGAACTTGAAAGCCCTTGTCACATATAAACTCATCAACTTTTTCTGAGGATGCTCTTCCACCAGGTTTGCTTTCTTTTTCAAAAATATGTACATCAAAATTGCTTTGTTTTAAATAATGCGCACAAGATAGACCAGATAAACCAGATCCTATAATAACTACTTTTTTCATAATCTATATTTTAAACGCTTTTGAATGAATTAACATTTATTTAAAATTGTTTTTTTATCAAATAATTACTTGAATTACTAAAAATTATTCTAACCAAAATTATACCTAAAAAAGCTAATGCATAATGAATGGCAGTAAAGTAGGTAGCATAATTAATGCTATAACTTTCTATTAAATAGCCGCATATCAATGAACTCATTACTACCATTAATCGAGTATAAACTCCTAGAACTGTTTGCACTCTACCCATTATATCATTATTTATATTTTCCATAAGAATTGTTCGGAGCATAATTCTACCTGAATTACTATTTAATCCCAATAGAAGGAAGAAAAGTGATGCAATATATATGTTTGGCATCCTAATAGAAAGTATTAAGGATGTAGATGCTAAAAAATAGCATATCAACAAAACATTTTTTCTATTAAGAAATTTGCATATAAAACTTAAAAAAAATACAGATACTAGAGCTCCAATACCATAAAACCCATCTAGTACGCCATAACCCCAACTACCTTTATTGAAAATTTCAATTGAAATAGATATTGTAAGGACAGATAATGATCCCCAAATAGCAACATCTGATAAAACTGTTGTCATTGATAAGAAGGATATATCATTTCTTTTTTTTAAAAAAACAAAACCTTTGAAAATAGTTTTTAATTGAAGATTTGTTATATCATTTTTTTTTGAATATTTATAAGGAGCTAAATAAATTAATGCGCCAGAAATAATATAGGTTAAAACATTTATCCACAAGGCCACAAAAGGATCAAAAATATGAACGATAAAACCACCTAGAGCTGCACCAATAATTGAACCAATCTGATAGCTTGCAGATAATAGTTTGTTTGCATTAAAATAATCATCTCTAGATACAATTTCTTGAGTAAAGGCCTGAGCTGTTGACCAAAACAAAGAGTTACCTATTCCCATTAAGAATACTACTGGATATAAAAGTGATATTTTGAAATCATAAAAGTTTAGATACAGTAAAAACATTGTTATTATGAAAATTCTAAATATATCTAAAATTACTAAAAGATACTTCCTATTCATTTTATCTATTATATATCCAGTAAATATTGCAATAACTAGACCTGGAATTGTTGCAGATGCTATGATTTTTCCTAATATAATCTCAGAGCCTGTTTTATCTAAAACTAACCAGCTTATTGCAATTAAATTAAAACCAAATCCAATCAATGAAATTATATTTCCACTAAAAAACAGTAAAAATGTTCTGTTTTTGAGAATATTAATCATTTTGATTTTTTTTTCTTAATGTTGGATTTGAATCGTAAAGATTCCTCAGAAAAGAATTTTTAACCAACCAAGTTAAAAAAAATGAAATTATAAAAATATGAATTATCATATTAACAAAACCAAAGAGATAATATGTTGTTATTGAAATAGCTATTAAAGATGTTATTATTGTAATTAAAATAGGAAGATACATTTTATGACTGGGGGAGACTAAGTTTATTTAATTTTAAAATATTATTTAGCGGTAGTTTCTTTTTTGAAAAAAGTATAATTATCTCACTTGATATATGCCCATTTAAATTGTTATTGCTAAAATCAATATACCATAAATTAATCAAGTTTATTAGACTTTTTGGTATATTCCCGATCAAATTGTTTGAACACATATTCAAGTATTTAAGCTTTTTTAATAATCCAATATTGGGTGGTATAGATCCATTTAGTTTATTAGATTTCAAGTTCAAAGAATATAAATTTTCAAGATTACAGATTGATTCAGGTATTTGTCCAGTTAAATTATTAAAAGATAAATCAATCATTTGTAACTTTTTCAAACTTCCAATTTTACTAGGGATTGAACCATATAAATCATTCCCTTTTAATGATAGTGTTTTAAGATTTTTCAATAAAATTATATCTTTTGGTATTTGACCTTCAATATTAGATAAAGAAATGTTAAATGTTGTTTCGATTGGAAAGTCAATATTCCATAAACGCACTTTATTCATACTATAAATTTAATTTTTTTGTATTTACAAATTCAAATAAACATTCTAACAATAAATGAGGAATAGCAAGAAAGGCAAGTGAGAGAAAAGATAATTTAACAATATCATTATTTTCCAAAAAATTAATATTAATCTTAATAGAAAAAATATATACACATAAAAGTGCAAAAAATGTCAATGGTATCATATTCTTTAATATTAACAAATATGAATCTTTTAAGCTTTTAATATTAAAATCAAAAGATAAAGATAAATAATGTCTCAAGGAATGTAGAAAACAAAAATATATAGAAAAAGCTATAAATGGTGTGAAAATAATATTGATTAAAATTATACTAAATAATTCAAGCATAAAAAGTATTTTATGAATCTTTTTGCAGATCTGATTATATGATATAATAATACATAATATTAAAGTTGTTAAGAAAAATCTATTAGTGTCCATAAATACTAGTTGATTTACAAGGAATCCATTTTTGGTAATGAATAGCGATTTAATAATTTCAATAGTATTATTAAAATTAAATGAAAAGGGTGCAATTATAATGATTAAACCTCTTAATATATAAAATACATATTTTAATTGGTTGTTTTTTAATGGCATTAAAAAAGCATCATCTTTACCAAAATGAAATGATGATATAACAATAAAAAACAATACAAATAGCTGAGAGCTTATATTCCAAAATAAAAAACTAAAAAATGACATTGAGATATATACTATATAAAATAAACTTTTATGTTTAATGTTATAATAATTTAAAATAGTATATCCTTTAAGATTATCAAGTGAGCCATGTGATAATCCTAAGGTCATCAATAAAATTACCAAAATTAAAAATAGATAATCAAAATAACTGTTATTTAAAAAAGTAAAAGATAAAGCTAGAAGTATAGATATAGAAAAAAAGGATATAGATATCCAGTAATTTATTTTATTTAACATAATAAAGTAAGCGCAGTATATAGTTTATACTGCGCTTATTTTTTTCTATGAATCAGATTTGGCTGCTGCCCAAATCACCAAACCAAATGCTGCTTTATTTACAAGATCTGCAAAATTATATACAATATTTGTTAAGTGCGGTGAAGCGCCTGGTCCATTTAAGTAATACCCTATAGGATAGATTGCCCAACCAACCAATACGATTAAGCGTAAAGCCTTAAATGCTGTTTGACTGGCTTTATTGCCTGAGCTTTCATTAATATTAGCTGCTGGCCCCATAAATACAAAATACAATACAGCAAACCATCCAGCCATACCAATAATAAATGCAGGCATTCTAGACATTATTTCAGCTTCACCTAAAAAGCCTCCTATTAACATTATTAACGATGAGCCTAGCAATCTCCAAAATAATGAAGAGCTAACTGCTGTAACTGCTGCAAGTATTAAATAGAACTCAACAATCTGCAAAGGAACAGTTATTAACCAGTCAACATATCTCAATACTAATGGTGATTGTCCTGTTTCGAAAAAGTATTTTGACATATACAAATAATGCCAGAATGCAATTCCAGTCACTAACATTGCAACTGTTAAAGATGTTCTCCATTTAGAATTAACATCTTTTCTTTCGACATAAAAAAATGCCGTAGCTGCAAGCATAGATGCTGTAGCAAACCAAAAAGAAAAGTTTACCAACATATTAGGATTATTTACATCAAACAAATCCATTTCATACTCCTTATTTTTTTTATAAATGCACGATATGCACGATATCATTATTGAATAATATAGAAACAATTAAATAAAATTTGCAAATAATATTTGCACGATATGCACGATTTAATATAAATTTGTAAAAAATAAAAAAGGATAAATATGTACTTAAGTATAGTAACAAAACATATAAATATAAGTGATCATGTAAACGGTTTTTTGATACACAAAATAAATGAAATTGAAAAATATAATAATAAAATTATAAATTGTAAATTATTTATAAATCGTGATAAACACAACATTACAACAGAAATTTTTGTACATACAAAATTACATGACTTCTTTTGTAAAGATACGTCTACAAATGTAGAAAAAGCCTTTATATCATCATTGTCTAAAATGAAATCACAGTTAAGTAAATTTCATTCAAAAAGATTATCAAAAAGACGTCATTAAATTTTATTTTTTATAAAATTTTAAAAATAGTTTTTATTAATTAATTTTAACATTATATATTAATTGAGCGTTTTGAGCGATTATATATTCAGTTCTAAAAGGAGTTATTATGAAGTTGAGTTTGTTTTTAGTATTTTTTAGTTTGATTTTTTCTGAAGATTCAGGATGGTGGGGGTGTCATGATCCTAATGCCTTAAACTATGATCCATATTCTTTTTGGGATTGTGGAGATTGGTGCTGTGAGTACGAAGACGAAGATAATTATGGTATAGTTATAAACGAGATAAATTACAACCCAGCTAATAGTTTTAATCAATCTGATGAAGATTATGAATTTGTAGAGTTGTATAATAGTAGCGAATCTGATATTAATTTGAATGGTTGGTACTTTGGAAATCACCCACATGATGGCAATAGTAGCTGCTTTACGTTTCCTGACATTTCAATTAATTCTGGTGAATACCTGATTTTAGCAAGAAATCCTGAGACCTACAATAATAGTATAGGTATTGGATCACACAATGCTTTATCCAATTCAGAAGGAACGCTCACGCTTAGGAATCCACATTATAGTATTATAGATCAAGTAACTTATAAAGATAATTGTGAATGTGATAATGATTTAAATTGTTGGCCATCTAATGCAGATGCAGGTGGATCTACATTGGAATTGATAGATTCAGATAGTAATAATAATTTAGGAACAAGTTGGCAAGATAGCTTTGTGATACCTGGTGGTACTCCCGGCTATCAAAATTCAAACGATGGAGATCTTGTATATGGGTGCACTGATATTGATGCCTGTAACTTTGATGAAGATGCAAATACGAACGATGGTAGCTGCGAATATCCTGATGAGAATTTTGATTGCGATGGAAATTGTATTGTTGAAATTGATTGCTTGGGTGTTTGTAATGGATTAGCTGTTGAAGATTGTTTAGGTATATGCGATGGTGAATCTACATTAGATGATTGCGGTGTATGCAATGGTAACAATTTAGATAAAGATTGTTTTGGCGAATGTTTTGGTGGGGCAGTAGTTGATGTATGTGGAGATTGTGATGGTGGGGTTGATGATATTAATTCATGTCCACAAGAAGGAACTACATTATCTTTTGGAGGTTTTAATTTTGAAGAAAGTTTTATTAATGTAAACTTAAATAATGATGAGAATATTGGAGGTTTTCAATTTAACGTTTCAGGTATTAATATAACTGATGTTGAATTATCATCATTGTCTGAATATGACTTTACCTTGTCAAGCTCAGGTTCGACGGTTTTAGCATTTAGCTTAACTGGAGACTTTATACCTCCTCAAAGTTCACAAATTTTAAAATTATACTATAACGAACAAAGCTTATCCGATATATGTTTTGCAGATGTAATAATCTCTGATCCTAATGGTGTTGAAATAAATACGTCTATTGGAGAATGTTTAACCTTAGGAGCATGTAATGATGAGGCAGCATGTAACTATGTGGACTACAACTTTTCGTGTATTGATTGCTGCAACTATGGTTTTGAATATTGGCTCGACAATGATGGTGACGGGCTAGGCTATGTAGAGGCTTCAGATTATTTTTGTGATGATCCAGGTGATTTATGGGTAGATAATTTTGATGATCTTTATCCTAATTGCTCTTCGAATATTATTGACGAATGTGGTGAATGCGATGGTGATAACAGTTCATGTTCTGGATGCTTAGAAGAGGATGCATTTAATTATAACTGCCTTAATGGAAATTGGCCTACTACTGCAACCTTTGGATGTTCAGATGATGTTTTATTAGCCGATGATAGCTGCGTATTTGCACCTGAAGGATTTGAGTTTGAACAATCTACAGAGCAAGCATTTTATAAATTTTTAGATGGATCATTTAATGGACTTCAACTTGATTTTATGGGTAGCTGGATAGCTGCTTTTAATGGAGATGTATGTGTTGGCTCTTGGCCTTGGGTAGGAGAGTTTACTACTGTTCCTGTAATGGGTGTTGATGGATTTGATTTTACTGAAAATTATTTAAATGAAGGTGATTTTCCTGATTTTTATATATACGATCCTAGCTTAGATGATATTTTCTTAGCAGAAGTGTCAAATAATTTTCCTTTTGTTAATAATGAGGTATATCATATTGATTTAATAGTAAGCGTGTCAGAAGATTGGTATCAATATGGATATATACAAGGTGACATAAATATTGATTATTTAATTGATGTTGTTGACTTAACTTCTCAAATTAATTTTGTACTGGATCATAATGCTCCAAATCTCTATGAATTTTGGGCTTCTGATATAAATAACGACACTATTTTAAATATTGTTGATGTGGTATCGTTGATTGATAATATTTTAGGATTAGCTAGAAACAACGATTTAGCTGAAGCTCAAATAATCAATAATGAGTTGATTTTGAATGGTCCTATATCAGGAATACAATATACAGGTCATTTAACTTCAGAATTATATGTTTCTGACGTCATCAGTTCAAATAGCAAAGGGAATACCTTGATTTATAACTTAAATGGCTTATTGGAAACAAAGTCATTTAAATTTGAATCCTTACCAGAAGATTTAATTGTTGTTGGCTCTAATGGAGAAGTTTTAGATATAAATATCATAGACCAAAATAAATTTTCTTTAATTGATGCTTATCCTAATCCATTTAATCCTATTACAAATATTTCATATACATTGAATGAAGCTGCCTATGTATTATTGGATATATATGACATTAATGGAAATTTGATTCAAAATATAGAATCAGCGAATCAAGCTTCAGGTTCCTATTCAGTTCAATGGGATGCAAGTAATCAATCATCTGGTTTGTATTTTATTTCAATAAAAACAGACAGCTTTACTCGAACTAAAAAGGTAATGCTTGTGAAATAGTTAGATATTAAATACATTAGAATATACTTTATAAATATTAGTCCAAAAAATAATATCATTAGAAAATGAGCACCTCTTGTTCTTATGAAGATATTTTTTGGACTATTTTTTATTTAAACCTTGTTTAATTTCTTTTTCATTTTTACAAAAAATAATCTACAATAATTACAATCTTTTATTATTATGTAAAGATATATAATTTCATTAATTATAATTGAAGAATAAATTAAATTACAGATATGAAATTATTATTATTAATCATATTAATATTCAATGTTAGTTATAATTGCACTATTGGTGCAGCATATGACCATGAAGGACGACCTTTTCTATTTAAGGTTAGGGATAGAGATAATGAAGATAATAATAAATTATATTACAATACATCTGGTCAATATAAATATGTAGGCATAATCAACACCTCAACTAATAATGCAAATGGTAGGACATGGGGCGGTTTAAATGAACATGGCTTTGCAATTGTAAATGCAGTTACCACATCTGATGACGATATAGATCAAAGTCAAAATGGTGAATTCATGCATAATGTCCTTTCTAATTGCTCAAGTTATTCTGATTTTAGTGAATTGTATAGTAATAATAATAATTTAATAGATGCCAATTTTATAATACTGTCATCAGATTCAAGCGATTCATCAAATAAATTACGATTTTTTGAAAAAAATATTTATGATGAATTCGAATTGATTAATTTAGAAAGTAATGGCTGTCGATCAAATTTTTTATATAAAGAGCTTAGTGATTTAACTGATTTAGATGAATATGATACAGATATATCTGATTCTACTTATGCTACACCTGAAAAATCAGTCTATAGACAGCAATTTTGTGAACATAGGCTTGAAGGTATGGCACCAAATGAAATAAATGAAATAAATATTCTTAATAATGTAATCAGAAAATTTATAAAATCAGACTTTCCTGGTTTATTAAATAGTAATGGCACTATAAGCAATGATTTTTCTGAATACGATATCCCTTATGAATATCAAGTATTATCTGATGGAAGTCCAAATGGCTATATTGATACAAAGTTCAGTATTTCAAGGGATGAGAATGTATCATTAATTTTCATAAGAGGTGTTGTTGGTGACGAAGAAACAAAACTAACTACATTATGGAACACTATTGGTACTCCAACTTTTGGAGTATTAACTCCAATATGGGTAGTTGGTGAACCTCCAGAGTCATTATCTGGACAAAATCATGAAACTCAAGCACCTATTGAAATTATTTCAAATCTAATAAAAAAAAGACTCTATAGTTGGGAAGAAGTAGATAGCAATGGTATAGGTGAACAAAATTACATTGATTCTTTTCAATTAATTCATCCTACAAACATAGATTTATGGAATAACTTTACCATGATATATGAACAAGATATTTTTGATGATGTTATGGTAAAACTCAATAATTGGAATTCTTTAACTACTGATGAAGTTATTAAATCATATCAAGATTCTATTGCAACATTTATTTACAACGCTTTTCATAGTTTAGATACTAATAAGCCAGTTGTTGAATGTGATTTTGAATATAAATATAGTAAAGATAAATTTATGGATAGATCTCTTCATAATCCAACAGGATGGGAATGGTCCATAAATGATACTACAATAATAGATCAAAGAAATCCTGAATATACTTTTTCATATTGTTTCAATGCTGTTACACTAAGTGTCACAGATGATGATGGTAATACCTCGACTTGCAGTAATGAAATTTTATGTTTAATTGGTGATGTAAATCTTGATAATGAACAAAATATTTTAGATATAAATGTTATAGTACAGTTTATCTTAGGCGTAGATTATCTACCATATGATCGGCAAATTATTGCAGATATAAATGATGATGATAGTATTGATATCTTAGATATAACAAATTTAATAGAGATAATTTTGGAATAGAATGTTTGAATATAATATTAAAAAAATAGAACGTAAGTGGCAAGAAAGATGGAATGATAAGACTTTTATGGAAAAAGAATTTAAAAATAAAGGTAAAAAATATTATTCTTTAACAATGTTTAGTTATCCTTCAGGTAGTAATCTACATATTGGACATTGGTATAACTATGGTCCTGCTGATACATATTCTAGATATAAACGAATGAGTGGATATGATGTTTTTCAACCACAAGGATTCGATGCTTTTGGTTTGCCTGCAGAAAACTTTGCTATTAAGCATGATATTCATCCAGCAAAGAGTACTCAAGACAATATCAATACTATGAGAAAACAGCTTGATAGGATTGGCGCACTTTATAATTGGGAAAATAT
>CAYTPF010000032.1:0-10046 GCA_964439775.1 uncultured bacterium
CTATATTTTGCGATATAAGAAATATCAAAGTTACTTTGAATAAGCTCTCTTATTAAAAGTAACGATGATAATATGATTAAAAATGTTGAAGAGTATAAAGAATGGAAGCTTGATATTTTAAATTCAATTTTTTTAAATTTTAAAAAAATGAACATGCTTAAAATTGTATATACATTAAAAAATAATGCACTAATTAAAAGTGTTGAACCTAGAGAAGAAATCATTTATTTATCACTATAAGAAGTATAGTCTCTTTCCTCTTCATATTTGGATGCACATTTTGTCATTAAGTTATCTGCAACTAAAACTTTATTTTCATATTTGCCTTCAATAATTACTTCGGCTGAATCACCAAATAAATCTGGAATTGCTGCTGAAAAATGAGAAACAGGTAATGAAAATTCACCTTGATTTAAATCAAATTCAACTGTTAATTTGTCATCTGAAAATTGAATTGAACCAGGCTTTACAATACCACCTAAACGAAATCTTTCTTGCTTATAATTTTGGTGATTATTCAGTAAGTTTTCAACAGATATAAATGGGACTTCATACCCCTCATAATCTAAGGTAATCCAACCAATTGAAATTATAGCGAAACTTATAATTATATATAAATATTTTTTATTTATCATTTTTTCTATGTTATCTACATAGAAAAATTACGATTATTTACATGGGGTTTTAAATAGGTTTATATAAAATAATAATTCTAATTAATTTGAATGTGCTACTATAAATTAGTAGTTCTTTAAATATTAGAATAAAATTTATTTTTGTAAAATAGGATATTTAACCCAATTTATTTCTTGGGTCCAATGAGTTGGTGAATCTGGATCTATATTTTTGGGTAATTTAACTACAACTCTGTAAGAAGCTTGTTCACCTTCTCTAATACTACTATCTGTTACTATGCCAGATAAATATTCTACATATTCACCCTTAACAAAAGCTGAATCTATTGCAATTGGTGGTCCCATAACATCACCACCATCTATAGGGTCCATATCCCACACCTTAAAAATCACTCTAACAAAATCTGCTTTTATACTACCTTTATTTTCAACGACGCCCTCAAAAACTCTTGTCGATGAAGATTTACTAATTTTAGGTTCATCAACTTGCTCTATTTTAGCTGAAGCATCTGCAATTTCTTCACGCTCACTAATTTTACCTTTTTCAATTGCAATTTGACCTATTTTAGTATCTAATAAAATCCTATCTAAATTTTCACTTAAAATAGATCCTTCAACTATAGTTCCATTCTCAAGTGTTATTTTATGTTCTAATTTATTTGCAGGAAATTGTCTTAAAATATCAGCTGTAATAGTAGGAGCAGCTATCTTTGATTCATATTCTATGACTCTTGCCCTTAAATCATCTAACTCCTTTTCCAAACCATCCATTGTTTCTTTCATTTTGAAAAAAGGTTCAGATTCACCTATATCATTATTTAATACTTCATTATCATTTATATCTTTATTTTCATCTATCTTATCATCAGTTTTTTTTGTATCTAATTCAATTTGAATCATTCCACATCCAGATAAAATAATCATAAAAAATGTTAAAATAATTTTATTCATTAGAACCACCAAAAGTATAATTTAAATATGCTTTATAAGCAACTTCTCTTAATTTTACTTCATATCTAGATTTATTTTTTTTATTAGAAATATCAACTAAATCAATAATTTCATTATAAAAAACATAATTTTCCGGATTTTCTAAAATCGATAAAAGCTCATCCATATCAGATTGATCTTGCTGAGCAGCAAGTGCCTGCAAAGCTTTTAATCGCAATGTTCGAGGATATTCTTCTGACTTAGCAATTTCTTTTAATTTTTCTGCTATAGATGGATCTTTAAATTCTTGCATAGCATTTAATAATGACTCTAAAAGGGTAAAATAATCTTCTTTACCTGACTGATATGATTCTAAAAGTACTGAAACCATTCTAGCTTCCATTTGACCATCAATATCACCCATATTATTAAAAGCAAATTTTTTCATAGCTAAATTTGATTTAGGATCATCTAATAAATTAGTGAAAAAATCAACCAATTCATCGGAATCTCTTAATGATAGAACTTCAATCACATTTTTTCTCAGATTTAAATCCATATCTTTATCATTTACAATTTCTACTAACATTTGCATAGCTCTTTCATCATCCATTGAGCCTAATGTTTGAGTTAATAAATAATTCATTCTATTATGCTGTTTTCTACTCACTTCCCATAAATCTAGTAAAGTTATAATTTGATCTTTGGTACCTAATTTATTTATTGCATTAATCATAGATTCACGGATATCCATAATAATATTTTCTGAAGATTTCAACCCTTCAAGCAGCGATGCTGTTGAACCCTCATTACCATGCCTTGATAAATAGCTAATCGCATCAATAAGTAGATCAAGTTCAAATAAACTACTATTTGATACTGATTCTTGTATCGCCTCTAATGCAATTGGATGACTCGTCTCAGCCAAAACACCCAATGCTGCAGTTCTAACACTATAAGGTTGATTTTTATCTTTATAAATATCTACTAAAACTGATAAAGATTTTAATTTACCATCAAGATATTCAGCTCTTTGTTTTTCGACATCATCAATTGAGAGCATTTTTTGTTGTGGAGCACAGCCAAAAAACATAAAAAGGACGATAACTAATATTTGAATATAATTATGTTTCATATGTTATTGATTTTAATATAAACAATTAATTTTAATTAATATAACAAATTAAAATAAAATATCTATTTGTTCCAAGTATATTGATGCCATTGTTTGCCATCAAACTCTGTTACTTTAAATTGTGTAACCCAATCTCCCATAAAAATCAATTTTTTATCATTCAAATTTTCAATACCATTTTGATGATAATGTCCTATTAAAATTGTATTATAATGATGATTACTTTTTTCTATAGCCCACGATTTCAACTCTGATATTACATTAGGATTTCTGTTATCATTATTATCGTAATGTTTAGTTGTTCTTGAAACTAATTTAGCAAGTTCACATCCTAACTTTGCTGGTAATAACTTAAATAGGAATATATTAATCTTACTTCTTAAAAATTTTTTTAAAATTCTATAATATTTATCTTTTTTTAAAACTCCATCACCATGAGTAACTAAGACCTTAAGATTATCCAACTCAATTATTAAATCATTTTTATAAAATTTTGCACCAAAACGTTTTTTAAAAAATCCAAAATCCCAAAAATCATGATTTCCAGCTATATAATGTATATCTATACCAGATTTATTTAATTTATCAAGCTCTTCAAAAACATCTAAAAACTCAGGTGGGATATAATATCCGTAATCATACCAAAAATCAAAAAAATCACCACCGATGATCAATGTTCCACCAGATGATTTGATCTTTTCAAACAATGTATACATTTTCTTTCGACGAATAATTTCTCTTTTTGAATAAGTCATTTGAAAATGTACATCAGAAACAAAATAAATTGGTAATTTCATGTTAAAAAATAATGTATTATGTGTATAATATTCAGTCTTTTTCTATAAATATTTTCAGTGAAATTAATAAATTAGTACTTAACATTCTCATTAATAAAATCAAAATGTATAAATATATAATAAACATAATTATTCTAGGTATATCATTTAGTCAATTTGGACAAAATATTGTACAATATGACGATTTTAATTGGCATTACATCCAATCTGAACACTTTGATATATATTATTATGATGATGGCAAGCAACACGCTGAATATGTAGCATTTGAATCTGAAAATTCATATGATAATATATCTGAAAAGCTAAATTGGGAACTAAAAAATCGTGTCTCTATTATTGTACATAATTCTCATAATGACTTTCAACAAACAAATGTTATTGATAGCTACATGTTTGAAGGAATTGGTGGGGTAACAGAATTATATAAAAATAGAATAGTTATACCTTTTGATGGATCACATAAAGAATTCAAACATGTCATTCATCATGAATTAGTTCATGCTTTTATTAATGATTATATATATGGTGGTAATATCCAAAATTTAATTAGTAATCAAGTTAAAGCATATATACCATTATGGATGAATGAAGGTCTTGCAGAATACTTATCAGGAAAATGGAATACTAATTCTGATATGTGGATGAGAGACTTAGCAATTAATAGTCCAAATCTTCCACAGATTCCTCAATTATTAGGTTATATGGCCTATAGAGGCGGACAATCCGTATGGAATTTCATAACAGAAAAATGGGGAGAAGAATCTATATCTGAAATCTTTTATCAGATTAAAGCTAAAGATAATGTTGAAATGGGTCTAAAAAATGCTTTAGGGGTGAATCTAGAACAACTGACAGAACAATGGCATACATACCTTAAAAAAGAATATTGGCCTGAAATTAATAAAAGAGAAAATCTTGAATCTTTTTCTAGAAGGTTGACTGATAATAAAAAATTAAAAAACACCTATAATATTTCACCTTCTTTATCGCCTGATGGTAGCCAAATCGCTATTATATCAAATAAAAGTGGTACAATGGGAATTTATCTAATTTCTGCTGAAGATGGTCGTTTTATAAGACAGATAGTTAAAGGTGAACGAAGTGCTGAATATGAAGAACTCCATATTTTAAAACCAGGCCTAACTTGGTCTCCAGATGGGGAAAAAATTGCATTTGCTGCAAAATCAGGTGATTCTGATGCTTTATTTTTAATCGATATTAAAACTGAAAAAGTTGAAAAATTTAAATTTGATATGGAAGGTATTTTCAGAGCCTCATGGAATCCAGTAAAAGATCAAATTGCGTTTATTGGCAATAATGGTATTCAAAGTGATATATATATATATGATTTATCTAGTGATTCTTTAAGCAACATTACTAATGATTGGTTCTCTGATGATCAAATAAGCTGGTCATCTGATGGTGAATATTTATTATTTATTTCAGATAGGGGTGATTATTTAAATCAAAAAAAACCTAATGATTTTAAGAAACATTCAATTGATCAAATGGATATATATGAGCTAAATATTTTCAGTAAACAAATTTATAGAATTACAAATACTCCTTATAATGAAGCATATCCTCTATATACAAATGATCTAAAAAAAATTATTTTTACTTCAGATGAATATGGTATAAATAATTTAAATATTATGGATTTAAAATCATCCAAAACTTTTCCTATAACTAATTTAATGACTGGATTATCTCAATTATCATGGAATACAACAAATTCTCATCTATTATTTTCAGGATTTGAAAATAATGGCTATGATATATATATGATGCAAAATCCATTAGATAGAATAGATAATAATATAAAAATCGAAAGGGCTAAATGGTTAAGCAAGCCTGACTCTATACCCCTAATTATTAGTGATATTAATGAAGAAGAAAAAAATAATGAAACTATATCATATAAAAACTATATTTTTTCAAATAATTACTACAATAATAAAGAAGAAAAAAAATCTAAAAATAATTTCTTACCTATTTCTGAGCTAGTGGATAGTTCAGGAAGTTATATTTCGCATCATTATAAAACCCGTTTCACTTTAGATTTAATACAAGGGCAAGCCTATACTACCTCTTTATATTCACCTAACGCAATGATACAATTTATTTTTAGTGATATTCTGGGAAATCATAAAATTTATTTTGGCACTGAAATGCAAATATCAATAGAAAATTCTGACTATTTTTTATTATACAGATTGCTTCCATATAAAACTGATTACAATTTTATGATTTCACATCAAGCTGAGCATTATCAAATGTTTGGAACTGGAGAAATTGCAAGATATAGAAATTTTGGTATAGGTGTTAATGCATTAAGGCCATTATCAAGATTTCAAAGATTTGAATTTGGGATAGATTATAATTATATAGAACACGCAAACTTCACTCCAATTCAAACACAATATAACACTACAAATTATAGTAGTAAAAGGATCATAAATATCCTCAATACTGCAATGCCAAGTATTGGATATACCTGGGATAATACCCTTTGGTCACAAATGTTCCCAATAGATGGTATAAGAGCCCATGCCAAAATAAACTTTTCTCCTAAAATCAATGAAAATAGCTTAAACTTTACAACATTAAGCTTAGATTTAAGAAAATATATTCCAATTGGCAATGGAATTAGTTTTGCAAGTAAATTATATTTAGGAACAAGTATTGGCGAAAATGCACAGAACTTTCTTTTAGGTGGAGTTCCTTGGTTAGTTTCTTCAGAAGAGTCAATTTATGCTAATAATCCTATGGTCAGTGACAACTCTTTAGAAAATATTTTTATATCAGAATATGTTATGCCTGTTCGAGGAACTCAAATAAATGAAATCTCTGGTAAAAAAACAGTATTGTTAAATGCTGAACTAAGATTACCATTTTTAATATATTACTTTCCATCAATAAAATATCTAGGACAAATTAATGGTGTTATTTTTACTGATATAGGTGCTGCATGGTCTGAAAATAAAATTGATTTTTGGGAAGGTGAAAGTTGGAATTCAGACCCTAAAGATTTTGTTTGGACATATGGTTTTGGTCCTCGCTTTATTTTTCTTGGACTTCCCTTTAAATTAGATTATGGATGGGAATATCATCCAACCCGTAAATCTAATAGAATGTGGTACCTTTCTGTAGGATTAGATTATTAGAATGTTTTCTATTAATTCTAATTGTTCTTCTAGCTCAGCAAGAGCTGGAACAATTACAACTGATCATGGAATAATTGAAACTCCTTTTTTTATGCCTATTGCCACCTATGGTGCAGTTAAAACACAATCTTCACTTGAAATTAAAAACTTGCCAAGTAAAATTTTACTATCTAATTCATATCATTTATATATGAGACCTGGAACAGAAATTTTAGAAGCTGCTGGTGGATTACACAAATTTATGAATTGGGATGGTATAATTCTGACAGACTCTGGAGGATATCAAGTTTTTAGTTTGCAAGGAATGAGAAAAATTACAGATGATGGAGTAACTTTTCAATCACATTTAGATGGAAGCTATCATCATTTCACACCTGAATCTGTAGTTGATATCCAAAGATCAATAGGATCAGATTTTATGATGATGCTAGATGTATGTCCACCAGGTGATGCAGATAGGAGTGTCTGGATTGATGCACTAAATAAAACTACTAAATGGGCGAAACAAGCTGTAAATCATTTTAATACAACCGAACCCAAATATGGTCATAAACAATATTTAATTCCAATTATACAAGGTGGAACTGATCCAGAACTAAGAGAACAATCAGCAAATGAATTGCTTGAACTCAATACAGATGCATATGCAATTGGTGGCCTAGCAGTAGGTGAGCCTAAGAATCAAATGCTAGATACCACAGAACTTGTAACTCAATTTATTCCGAAAAACAAACCACGATATTTAATGGGTGTTGGGACTCCAGCTGATTTAGTAAGATGTGTAGCTAGAGGTATTGATATGTTTGACTGTGTTATACCAACAAGGAATGGTAGAAATGGCCAATTGTTCACTTTTGATGGTAAAATGAATATAAGAAATGCAAAATATAAAAATGATCATTCTCCAATTGATGATTCTGGTATATCCGACCTCTCAAATCAATATTCAAAATCATATTTACATCACCTATATAAAACAGAAGAAATCCTAGGCTATAGAATTGCATCACAACATAATCTATCATTTTATATTCATTTAATGGCTAAAATAAGAGAAGCTATTAAAAATGATTCTTTTATTAGTTTTGCAAATTCTTTTTTAAGTAAATATGAAAATCAAAATCTTTAAAAATGAATTTATAAAATACTTTTTTTCGATATTCTCATCTTTTCTTGTTGATATATCAATATTATATTTTTTAACCAATTATTTATTCATACATTATATTTATGCAAGTATGATATCAATATCATCCGGATTTTCAATAAATTATTTTTTTAACATAAAATGGGTTTTTAATCAACGAACATATAAAAATTATCCTATTAAAGAATATTTTTATATGATTTTGATTAGTATTTTAACTAGCGGTATTAATTTTCTAATGCTACTAATTTTTACTGAAATATTTATGTTATATTTTATGTATTCAAAAATTTCTGCATCCTTTGTAACATTCTTTTTGAAATTTTATATTAGGAAAAATATTTTATTTAAAAATTAATGTTAATTTTTTTATACTCATAAAGCTTTAATTGAGGCCATAACCTATTTACATATGGATTATGATAAAATGATTTAACATTTATTAAATTCATTTTTAAATCATCAGTTATTTTTTGAGTACTAAATATACTATAATTTAAACTATAGTAATTTTTAATCATTTTGAAATTATTATTAGTTAAAAATTTTATTTTTTCTGATCCATTATGCTGTTTTACAAAATTATTTATTAAATTTGAAGAATATAAAACTTTCCCTTCAGTATTATAATTAATTAAAAATGTTTTTAATTGCACAAGTGATGATGGTTGTTTATGTTGAATAACCAAAACCATTGTTAATATTATGTAAAATATAAAAAACAAATATTTAATCCAATGGACATAAAATAATTTTTTATTTAATCTTACAATTCCAAAACTGATGAACATTAATATAAATGGTATTAATGGAATAACATGTCTAGGTTTATAAATTATATTTTGAAAAAAGAAAATCCATAAAAAATATATTGCCATTGATATTAATACAATAATCAAAGTACCATTAATTTTTTTAATTTTAAAATGGTAAATTGATTTTGATAAAAAAAATAATATTCCAAAGCTAATAACTAATGTAATCCAATGTCGATGATACCACCATCCACCCAATCCATCTGCCCACAAACTTTCAAATATTTTAATACATCTAAACCAATATGGTGAATTATTTGTTAAAACACTACCACCCCATTTAAAAAAATGTCCATTTATATGATTGTAAGCAATTTCAAAAAAATCGCTATAGCCAGTAATTAAAATCATTGGAATAATCCAACTAAATAAACCTAGAAAAAAGAATAATATAAAATACATTTTAGATTTTCTTGATACTATGTACATTAAATAAATAATACCAGGAATTAAAAAAGGTAGAAAAGATATCCTTACACCTGCTAAAAATGAACAAAATAGAGCTAATATTATTATACTTTGATTATGATTTAATGAAATTTTAATTATATAATAGATTGCAATTAAAAGAAATGCTAAGCCTAATAGATCAGACATATATCTATTTGATAAAATCCATAATAATGGATTGAAAAAAATTAATAATTGTAAATAACTTAAATTTTTATCTTTAAAAATAAGAAAATATATTTTTTGTGAATATATTATAATTATATATATTGAAAATGAACCTATAATGGAAAATGTTATAGGAATTGAATTTGTAAAAAAATATACTATTTTTAAAAAAAAACAAAATACAGGATATCCTGGAAAGTGAGGCCTTAATTCTAAAATGTTATAATCTAGTATTGATAATGCAAATCTTAAACTATCAATATCTTCAGAAAAATATATCGTTGATAATAATCTAGATATTAAACATAATAGAAAAAGATAATAACCATTATTAAAATTTAAAAAAAACTTATAATTTAAAATAATTTTGGATTTTTTGTACTTTTACTAAAAATTCTATATGGGCCACCAGTACCTGGACCTGAGCCACTTCCTGAGCCTGAGCCACTTCCTGAGCCTGAGCCACTTCCTGAGCCTGAGCCACTTCCTGAACCATTATCAATCTCTTCACATTCATCTATATTCCAATCACAATCTGGTGCAAGAGTACATTCTTGTAAATTAAACTCATCACAATCAATATTATCACATTCGTCATCATCCCATTCACATTGCCAACTATTAATACATTGTATTTGATTAAATTCTTCACAATTCATATCTAAACAAGAACTTCCATCACCATTACATACTCCACACTCATCAAGTTGAGATGTTCCTCCACATTCACCTATACAATCAATTTCTACAATACAATTACCACTACAATCATAATTATCTTCAGGATAAATACATAAAT
>CAYTPF010000033.1:0-10015 GCA_964439775.1 uncultured bacterium
ATAGGTGCTGAAACAGATGTTCCTGCTGGAGATATAGGTGTAGGTGGAAGAGAAATTGGATACATGTTTGGTCAATATAAAAGAATTAGAAATGAATTTACTGGCGTACTTACAGGAAAAGCCCTTAACTGGGGTGGAAGTCTTATAAGACCTGAAGCAACAGGATATGGTTGTGTATATTTTGCAGAACAAATGCTAAACAAAAACAATAATAGTTTTGATGGCAAAAGAGTTGCTATATCAGGTTCTGGAAATGTAGCTCAATTTGCAGCTGAAAAAGCAATAGAACTTGGAGGAAAAGTAATCTCCTTTTCTGATTCTAGTGGTACTATATATGATGTTGGAGGAATTGATAAAGAAAAATTATCATATGTTATGGAATTAAAAAATATTAGAAGAGGAAGAATAAAAGAATATGCTGATAAGTTTAATTGTGAGTATATGGAAAATTCTCGTCCTTGGAATCTAGAATGTGATATTGCTTTACCTTGTGCAACTCAAAATGAAATTAATAAAGCAGATGCTGAATTATTAGTTAAAAATGGATGTATATGTGTTTCAGAAGGTGCAAATATGCCATCTGATGCTGAATCTATAGATGTTTTTATAAATAATAAAGTTTTATTTGGGCCTGGGAAAGCAGCGAATGCTGGCGGAGTAGCAGTTTCTGGATTAGAGATGAGTCAAAATAAAATGCTTATGCATTGGGATAGAAATGAGGTTGATTCAAAGCTCCATAGTATAATGAAGAATATACATACTCAATGCGTTGAATATGGTACTGAAGATGACTTTACAAATTATGTTAAAGGAGCTAATATTGCAGGATTTATTAAGGTAGCTGATGCAATGCTAGATCAAGGTGTAGTATAATTAAATCCCTGTAGATTCTCTTTCATCCATAGTTTCATTTTTCTTTTCTTGGGGTTTCATAATTATTCCAGTCCCTGTTGTGCCATCTAATTGGATAAAAAGTGGTTCTTTAAGTTCAATCCATTTAATGGACTTTGTTTTCTTTTTTATTGGATTTTTTTTCAACCAATTCCAATCAATAAATTCATCCTTCGTGTTTTTATTTATTGTAAAATAACCTATTCTCAAACTAATAATATTTTGAAAAAAATGACTACCAAATGATGGATCAATATTAAAATCTTCTGTTGAATATTCTATAATAACTTTAGCTTTTGATATTTGTTGCCAATTTACAGGTATGCCAAGCCATGGGTCTGTTGAGCCCCATCTTCCTGGACCTATTAAAAGATAGTTATCTGATTTGCTGACTTTAGAATTAATTTTTTCAATTTCTTTTGCTAGTTTAGGAGTTTGTGATGGATCAAAATTATCAGGATCTATATAAATGATGTTTTTTATTGTTTCGATTTTCCCATCTCCTAGCGTTATGTTGCTTTTACAGATGAGTTCATTATTTTTGAATATAACTTTATTATTTTTAGATCCCAAACCATTTATAAGCATAGGTCTAATCTGCAATAAACAAAATTCAGGAGATTTATCTTTTTTATCATACAAGTTTACTGAAAATTCGATTTCAACATCACATCCTAGAGCTTTTTTACCTAAGCTTAATATTTTTTTTAATATTTTTGTTAGAGGAAAAATATCCCAATTTAAAATTGGTTTAAATGTTATTACTCTTTTACCATTATATCTTAATGAGTCCCTTACAATACCATCTTCCATTGATATAACACTAGCAACATACTTTAAAACCCCATCATTTTCAGCCTGTTTTAACTGATATTTTTTTAGATTAGATTCTTCTCCATATTTAAGCAGATTACTTTTTGAATCCATTTTTAAAGCATAAAAATTATTTTGAGTATTTTCAATAGTTGATTTAATAGAATAATATTGAGGTAAAATATTTGGATATTGAGGGCAGAATCTAAGAGATTTCTCACCTTCAACAATAGTTTTCCCGAAACCAACTGCAACAAAGGCAACACCATCATTTCTTTTGAGGTATGAAACAGGGTAATAATTAAGGCTTTGAGCAACACCACTAAAAGTAGGATAAAAAATGTTTTTGTAACGCCTACCAACAAGCTCTTGTATTAGAATGGCCATTTTTTCTTCTTCCTGTCTACTTGATGAAGTATGCATTACAGATTTTGGATCTTGAAAAAAAGTTGAAGCATAGACTCTTTTTATTGCTTCGCATAGATGACTAAGTCTGGTTTTTAGAGTTTTTGAATTATTGGGAAGCATATAAGTCGCATAAAGTCCTGCTAATGGTTGGTATTGTGAGTCTTCTAGAAGACTAGATGACCTAACAGCAATTGGATAGTTAATATTTAATAGATAAGATTTTAATTTTATTATTAAACTTCTAGATAATCGTGCACTTAAGAATTTTTGTTCAATTATAGAATTATCTTTTTCTTTTAAAGCAAATTCCCATAGTTTGTTTGTTTCCATAAATAAATCAAATTCATCTGTGCCTATTACAGCAATTTTGGGGATTCGAATATTTACAGATTCAAATTTTTTATTTAAATCCGATTGACTTATTAATTGATTTGCATATGCAAGACCTCGTGCCTTACCACCTAAAGAACCTTCTGAAATACGTATATATGTAGTTTCGGGATTAAATGATTCTGCTGAAAAATCTACAACTTTCCCTTCCTGTTGTTTTTTTAGTGTTTTACCTAATAAATCTAGTAAGTGTAGTCTCATATCTTCAGGCTTTTTAAAGTCTGTAAATAGAATAGGTCTCATAATGTTTGCTAAATCAAATTCACCCCTTGCTGCTAACCAATTAGAAAAGTGATTATTAGATGCGTGAAATTTTAAAGATTTAATTGGTACTTTTTTTACAGCTTCTCTAAGTTCATAAATATTACTGCAACTAATTCTATTTTTACCTGCAATATACTGAAATTCAAAGTTTCCAAAACCAAAGTTTTTCATAATAAACTCTTTAAGGTCTTGAAGTAATGTGGGCGATTTTTTGTGCAAAAATTGAATTTTTATTTCTTTAGCTTTATGTTTGTGATTTATATCTGTTGATTGTAATAAAATGGGCATTGCTGGATCTTTTTGTCTAACAAGTTCAATAAAATCAATACCACAATTATTAACTAGCTTTCTCTTTTTAGGAAATCTAATATCAGAAATAATTCCAAATAAATTTTCTCTATAGTCATTATAATATTTTTCAGCTTCTTCCCATGTACTTGCTAACAAGATTTTTGGTCTACCTCGCATGTGTAACTGTCTTTGTGCATCATCAATGCTTTTACTAATTAGATTGCGTGTGTGATAAGTGATTTCTTTATATAGTAATGGAAGAATGATTGAGTAGTACCTAGGAGAGTCCTCAACTAAAATAATAACTCTAACTCCACCTTTTTTAACATCTCGTTTAATATTTAATCTATCTTCAATAAATTTAATTATTGCTGGAAATACATTTGCATTACCTGACCATGTAAAAACTCTATCAATTTTAGATTTCGGTATTGGATTAGGAAGTTGTTTTAATTCAGATTCATCAAAAACAAGAAGAACAATAGGAATTTTAGAATCTTTTGATTTGATTTTAGTACTAAGTGAAATTGGATCCATATCGGATATGCGGATCATAACAATGATTAAATCAAATTTTCTTTTTGAAAACATTTTGATTGCATCAGCTGCTGTGGAGGCTCTCCAGACTCTAGGTGCATAACTTAGATTCATACCCATATACTCATGCAATATTTGTTCAGTAAGCTGTCCATCTTCTTCTAATGTAAATGCATCATATGGACTTGCAACTAAGAGTATTTCATGTACCCGATGGAGTATAAGTTCCTGAAAATCCCAATTCTGTTTTGATTTTTTAGATGACATTTGAATTTTTAATATTTTTTAAAAAAAACAGTTATTTCATCATATCTATTTTTTTAAATAGATTTTGACAGATGAAGATAAGAATTGTCTATGTATTTATTGTAGCATTTAATTTTATTCTTTCTGAAGAAAGAAGTTGGAATACAACACCTTTCGATAGAATATGGAATAAAACTGTTCATCCAATGATGTACAGAGACCCTATTGTTATTACTCCATTTGATATTAGAATTGGTCAATTTTATTGGGGAGGTCAAGATTATTGGGATAGCTTTAAAATATTAAAACCTTTGGGTGAACAAGAGTCATCTGGAAATTTTGGCTTAGTTTTGGATCCCTATCAACAGGATTTTGAAAATATAGCTAATCCAGATGTTAGAAAAGGAATGTTTGTTGCAATTGATTTTGCAAAAACAAATTTAACAAATTTAATTTATCATCAAAATGTCATTGATATTCAGTTTGGTTTAGGCTATCGATTAAATAGGATGTTATCAGAAATTGAGTTGATGGATAATTGGAGCAATACTGCACCAAGTATTAAAACAGGTTCATTAAAATTTTCACCAGCATTTCAAGATTATAATTTTAATACAACCATTACATTTCAAAGGTCACCGACATATTTACTTTATTTAAATCATTCATTAGGATATGTTACAGCAACAATGTATAAGTCTGTTGGAGGTGATACATATCTTGATGGAGATGGGATATCTGAGAGCTTTGGATGGGGTATAAAGTATATTGGAGATAATGATAATCAACGATTTTCTTTTAATTGGGGTATCGAATCGCAATGGCAAAAAATTATTATAGATGAGTTAGATGATCCTGATAATATTTCACCTATTGAAGGTGTTGATTTAAGATCTTTTGGATTATATTTTACATTTAGTGCAAATGTGGGAGGGGTCAGCACGGTTGGAGATAAGGCCTTTAAAAGTCTTATGAATGATGATTATGTAAATAGTGCAATTCAATTTGAAGAATTTTTAGAAAATTATCCAAAGCATGGTAAAAAAGATCAAGCCGAAAAGATGTTAGATTTTTGCTATGAACAGATTCCATATCAAAGATTTAGAGAAGGATTAAAAGATTTAAATATTGATAATTATGATAGAGCAATTAAGTTGCTTGAGATGGCACAAGAAGACGCAAATCAGGATTTACAGTTTGAGATTAATTCGCGGTTATCTGAAATAGCTAATTCTTTGTTGGATAGTGTATTAAATAATTTTAATACTTTAGGTTATGAAAAATCAGAAAATTTAGTTCAAAGAGCAATTGAGATTTCACCTAAAACTAGATTTAGAGGTGATAAAGTTCTTGCTCAAATGTATTTTGAACAGGGAAATATTTTATTTAGAATTGGAAATTTTGAAAAAGCTTTAGAAAAATTTAGCTTTGCTCAAAGGCTTGATCCTGATATGGGCAATTTATTAAATGTTAAGAGAAAAGACTTAGCCTTAGGATTTATAAGCGATGCCTCAAAAGCTACTGATGTAGAATCAATATATCTTGTCATAGAATCATTAAAATCTGCAATTAAAATGGAGCCTGATTTAGAAGAAGAAATGATGATGATTGTTAAGGAACTTGAAAATCGGTTAGAAGAAATGGATAAAAGAGAGGTGCAAAAAATAATTGATGATCTTGTAAATATTGAAAGGCGCCCAAATCAGAATTCAAATAAGAAAAATTTAGAGTTAGGATTACTTCCTCATGAGGTTAAGAGTATTTTAGGTGAGCCTGATTTTATAGATACAATAACTGATATAGACGGAATTAGATATGATATGTGGAGTTATACAAAATTAAATGTAACAAAACGATTGTATTTTGAAGATTTATTTCTAGTTAGAATGGAAGAAGAATAAGAATTAATTAAGGAGAGGTTTTGATAAAACGTAGTCATTCTTGTGGAGAATTAACAAAAAAGAATATTGGAGAGACAGTTTCATTATGTGGATGGATAAGTAAAAGACGTGATCATGGGGGATTGAGTTTTGTAGATCTAAGAGATAGATATGGAAAAACACAGATAGTTTTTAACGAAGAGCTGCATTCTGATGTATTTAATAAAGCTAAGAAACTTGGTTTGGAAGATGTTATTGGCATTGAAGGTGTAGTTGTTGAAAGACCTAAAGAAGCTATTAATAAAGATATGGTTACTGGTGAAATAGATATTGAGGTTTCAGATATAGATATTTTTAATGAAGCTGATGCAATGCCTTTTGATGTAAATGATAGGAATTCTGCTAATGAAGACCATCGTTTGAAGTATAGATTCCTTGATCTTAGAACTAAAGAGCTTCAGGAAAATATGTTTGTACGTCATAAAGCAGCTTTTGCAGTAAGAGATCACATGTCAAAAAATGGATTTATTGAAGTTGAGACACCTGTTTTAATGAAATCTACACCGGAAGGAGCAAGAGATTTTCTTGTTCCAAGTCGATTGCATCAGGGAAGATTTTATGCTTTACCTCAATCTCCTCAAACGTATAAGCAATTATTGATGGTCTCAGGTTTTGATAAATATTTTCAAATTGTAAAGTGTTTTCGAGATGAAGACTTTAGAGCTGATAGACAGCCTGAATTTACTCAGATAGATATTGAAATGTCATTTGTTGATCAAGATGATATAATTAATATGGCAACTGGATTGACACGACATGTATTTAAAGAAATTTTAGATGTTGAGCTGGCTAAAGATTTCCCACAATTAAATTATCATGAAGCTATGGAAAGATATGGGTCAGATAAACCAGATATTAGATTTGATATGGAATTAAAAGAGATGTCAAGTTATGTTGAATCATCTGATTTTAATGCATTTAAATCAGTTTTAGATAAAGGTGGAAGAGTAAAAGGTTTGGTATGTCCAAACGGTGAGAGTTATAGCCGAAAGGTTATTGATGAATTAACAGATTTGATGAAGACATATTATGGGGCTAAAGGTTTGGCATGGCTTAAATGCAAAGATGGCAAATTAGATGGTGGTATAAGTAAATTTTTCCCAAATGATATCCAGGCCGCTATGATATCTGAATTAGAAGTAAAAGATGGTGATATTATTTTTATGATTGGTGATGATGCCTCAGTCGTATGGCAAGGTTTGGGCGCACTTAGACTTGAACTTGGTAAGCGTGAAAATTTAATTGATAATTCAATATGGGCACCTTTATGGGTTGTAGATTTTCCACTTGTTGAGTGGAACTCTGATGAAGAGCGTTGGGATGCTCTGCATCATCCTTTTACAGCACCACATCCTGATGATATTGATTTAATAGATACTGATCCTGCAAATGTCAGATCACTTGGATATGACCTTGTTTTGAATGGATATGAAATAGGCGGTGGATCTATTCGTATTCATAAAAGAGATTTACAACAAAAAGCATTTTCATTGCTTGGTGTTAGTGATGAAGAAGCTGAAGAGAAATTTGGCTTTTTAATGAATGCATTTCGTTATGGAGCCCCGCCTCATGGAGGAATCGCATTTGGATTTGATAGAATTGCAATGTTAATGTCAGGTTCAAATCAGATTAGAGATGTTATTGCTTTTCCTAAAACAACTTCTGCTATGTCTCTTATGGATAATTCACCGTCCAATGTAGATGAAAAACAATTGGATGAGTTGGGACTTAGTATAAAAAAATAAAAGGATAGTTATATGATTAGATATTCATGGATATTAATTTTAGTTACAAATTTGTTTTCACAGTTACACACTCAGAATTGCGATTCTGAAGTATGCATAACGTTAAATGAATCATATTTTATTGATGATAGTTCTGGTACAGTGGTGTTTGATATTTTTATGGAAAATAGTTCAGATGTAGCAGGTTTTCAATTTGATTTATTATCAAATGATTTATTAACAATAACATCGGTTGAGGCTACTGGTTTAAGTGGTGAAGCAGGATTTATGATGTCTACTAGTGGAACAACAGTTATTGCATTTTCATTAATGGGTACAACGATCCCATCAGGTTCAAGTGATATTTTATGTAGTATTACGGCAGTTTATGATATCGAAAATATTGGACAGAGTGCGTTGCTTTATTCAGAGGAAGAAGGTCCAAATGGAAATAGGTTTATATTCTCTGGTATAGGAGGCTCTATGTTGACTGCAAGCTGGACTCCGTCAACTTGGGTTATTGGTCATGGTTTGATAGATGATAATCCACCTCCTTGTGATGATGTAGATGCTGATGGAATTTGCGATGATGAAGATGATTGTATAGGTGTGTTTGATGAGTGTGAAATATGTAATGGTGATGGAGCAGGTTATGAATGTTGGGATGGTGAATTTGTTTGTAGTGCTGATGATTGTTCTTATCAGCCTCAAGATGGGATTTATGTTCCTAGTGATTATTTAACTATAACTGAAGCTATAAATTCTGTATCAGATAATGATACAATTTATGTTACACATGGAGTTTATATTGAAAGTTTAAATATAAGTCATTCATTGTCTCTTGTAGGTTATCCAGGTGTTATAATTGATGGTTCAGGTTATAATTCTGTTTTAAGTATAGAATCAGATTCTGTTTTAGTTCAAGGGTTTGAGATTATTGGAGATACTCTAACTGTTGCAGGCATAATAGTTAAGCCTGGCTCAGAGCATGTATTGATTAAAGATAATATTATTCATGGAATGAAGCTTCCAAATCAATCAAGTCAACTTCCTGCTAGTTATGGTATACTATCTTATGGTGATGGTAGTGGCCCACCAAACCCTCCTAGAAATTTAACCATTGAGAATAATGAAATATATGATATTAATGCTTTTGGTATTTCGCTTGGATCCTTTTCAGATTCAGTTTTTATTAAGAATAACTATATTCATGATATTGATAGAATTAATCTATCGCCTTATGGCTATGATGAAGACTTGAGTGTTGGTGTTATTGCGCAGTTTGGAGGATGGATTCAGATTGAAGATAATGATTTTTCAAATGTCCTTCTTGGTTCAAATTTATATTTTTCATATGGAGAAGTATCAAATAATACATATGATGATTCGACAAAAATTTATTTAGCGTACAATGATATAAATCCTATAGGCATTGCCGATAATAGCACATTTCCTCAACATGCATCCGCTTCAAGATTTGGTGAGTTCGGTGGTATATCAGGCAATGTTATAGCTTATTTAAAAAATATACAAGATGCTATTGATTATGCTGATAATATGACTATTGTTAATGTTGCATCTGGAATATTTTATGAAAATATAGTTGTTAGTGGTAAAGAAATTTCATTGCTTGGTCAGGATCCAATGAATACAATTTTGCATACTAGGAATTATGATTCCCCATTAATTGAATTAGATTCAACTAATTCAGTGATTAAAGGTTTTGCATTTGCTTCCGAGAGTTATGGCATTCATTCGGTTGGTAATACAAATATTGTATTTGAAGATTTATTAGTAATGGGTATCTCAGATTCATTGCCATTATTATTATTTTCAGATTCAAATGCTTCATTAGATAATGTGACTATAGTTGGTAATGCTGAAATAGCTATTGAAAACAGCTCAATATCAATATCAAATAGTATTATTGAGAGTGAGATTAGCAATACAGATTCTTCTTATTTAGAAATAACATATTCAAATATATATGGAGGTTACGAAGGAGAGGGAAATATTGATGAAGATCCATTTTTTTGTGACCCTAACTTTAATGTTCCATATCAAGATTTTTCTTTGGCTGAGAATTCACCTTGTATAGGTTCGGGCTCTAATGGGCAAAATATGGGTGCATTTGGAATTGGTTGTGAGGCTTACGATGATGAAATAGTTGGATTTCCTATTTATTTTTCTTCTAACTTAGATATAGCAGGATTTCAATTTGATTTAAGTGGTGCTGAAATATTAGGAGCATATGGAGGAGCTGCTGATTCAAATGGTTTTACGATTTCCACAAATGAGTCAACTGTGATTGCATTTAGTTTGATGGGTTCTGTAGTGCCAGCAGGTAATGGCATATTATGTATTCTTGAGATTGAAGGAAATACTGAAGATGTTTGCATTGAAAACTTGATACTTTCTGGGCCTGGAGGAATACCATTAGAAGGTAGTATTGATGATTGCAATGAAATATTAATAGAATATATGATGAATATAAATGATAAAATGGTAATA
>CAYTPF010000034.1:0-9983 GCA_964439775.1 uncultured bacterium
AACGAAAACACAGGATCCCAAGAAAGAATTAGAGTTTCACTATTTGATGATATAATTTATAATGAAACGACAAAAATATTGCTTGATTTAAATAAATATTACGATATTTTGTCACCAGAAGTAAAAAAGGTCGATTAGCTCAGTTGGTTAGAGTGTCACGTTGACATCGTGGAGGTCATTGGTTCGATTCCAATATCGACCACAAATTAATTTGTGAACATTGAAAAAAAATCTATATTTTTATTATTAATTATTGTTAATATATTGTTCTGTATTGAATAATTAATAATTAGTTAAGGGGGTTTAATATATCAGGCAAAAAAACTGATAAGCGAATAAATGAAAGAATAACAGCTGATTCTGTTAGACTTATTGATGAAAAAGGTACTCAATTGGGTATACATATCCTGGATAAAGCAATGGATAGGGCAAACTCTGTAGACTTGGATTTAGTTGAAATTGTACCAAATGCTAATCCACCTGTATGTAAAATTATGGATTATGGTAAGTATCTGTATGAATTGCAACGGGAAAAGAAAAAACTAAAGAAAAAACAGCATGTAGTCAATGTTAAAGAAATTCGCTTAAGACCTGCTATTAGTGACCATGATTTATTAACTAAGCTTACTAAAGCTAAAAATTTTTTAGAAGATGGCTGTAAGTTAAAATTTACAGTTATGTTTAGAGGTAGAGAGCGATCAAGAATGGATATAGGTGCTGATTTGCTAAAAAGAGTTGTAGATGTTCTTGATGAAATAGCTAAAATTGAAAAAGCACCTGATGTAGAAGCAAATAGAATGACTTTAATTATGTCGCCTAGGTAAGGAGTGTTAAAATGCCAAAAATGAAAACAAGAAAAGCTGCAGCAAAAAGATTTAGTAAGACTGGATCTGGTAAAATTAAACATAATAAATCTGGAGCTAGACATTTTATGTCAAGGAAGAAATCTACACGTAAAAGAAGATTAAGAAAAATTAGTACATTATCTGGTGGAATACATAAAAGAACCAGAAAAATGATAAAATCATAAGGAATAATTCAAATGCCTAGATCAAATAGTTCTGTCCCAAGACATCGTAAACATAGGAAACTGGTCAAGCAAGCTAAAGGTTACTTTGGTACGCGTAAATCTAATTATCGAACTGTAAAAGATGCTCTAGCTAAAGCGTGGAGCTATGCATATAGAGATAGAAGACAGAAAAAAAGAAATTTTAGAAGATTGTGGATTACAAGGATAAATGCAGCGGTAAGGCAACATGGTTTATCATACTCTGTGTTTATATCAAAAATAAATTCAAATAAAATTCAATTAAATCGAAAATCTTTAGCACATATTGCAGTCCATGATCCGGAAGGGTTTGGAGCGATTGTCAAATCTTGCTCGAAATAATTTGTGTCTATATTAGAGCAAATAAAAAAAGATAAGAATCTTTTTTTAAAAGCCATTAAAGATTCAGATTTAACATTTGAATCTTTAACTAATATAAAAAATCAATTTCTTGGTAGGAAGGGATTAATAGCCTCTCTATTTTTGAAACTATCAAAAGTAGATAAATCTGAAAAAGCAAAAATTGGTAAAAAAATTAATGATTTTAAAGAATATGCCCAATTTGAAGTTGACAAGCTATTATCTCAAATATCTGAAGAGGTGCGTACTGCTGATTTTATAGATTTTTCATTACCTGGCGATCCTAAAGGTTTAGGTTCAATTCATCCTTTAACATTGGTATTGGATGAAATTAAAGATATTTTTACCAAGCTCGGTTTCTCATTGGCTTATGGTCCAGAGGCAGAAACTGAGTTTTATAATTTTGATGCTTTAAATATTAAAGATGATCATCCTGCTCGTGATATGCAAGATACATTCTATATAGATTCAGGTGTGGTATTACGTACTCATACTTCAAATACTCAAATTCATACAATGTTAGATAATAATCCTCCAATAAAAATAATTGCTCCAGGTAGAGTTTATAGGAATGAAGATATAAGTGTTAGAAGTTATTGTTTATTTCATCAGATTGAAGGTTTATATGTTGATAAAAAAGTTAGCTTTGCTGATTTAAAAGGTGTGCTTAATTTCTTTGCTAAAGAATTTTTTGGCAATTCAGTTAAAACTAGATTTAGACCTAGTTATTTCCCTTTTACTGAACCAAGTGCAGAAATGGATATATATTGGGGTTTAAAATCAGAAAGTGATCATAGGATAACCAAAGGTACTGGATGGTTAGAAATACTAGGATGTGGTATGGTTGACCCTGAAGTATTTAAATCTGTTAAAATTAATTCTGATGAATGGAGAGGTTATGCCTTTGGAATGGGAATTGAACGTATGGCTATGCTTAGATATGGTATTGAAGATATAAGGATGTTTTATGATGGTGATATTAGAGTATTGAGGCAATTTAGATGATTGTTTCAAAAGAATGGTTAAATGATTATCTAAAGATCTCTTTAAGTGATGAAGAGCTTGAAAAAGGATTAACTGATCTAGGTTTAGAATGTACCTTGATAAAAGAAGAATTTACGTTTACAAATGTATTTATTGGTAAAATTATAGAATTTTCAAAGCATCCAAATGCTGATAAGTTAAATGTATGTATAGTAGATATAGGAGAAAAAGAAAAATTAAATATTGTTTGTGGTGCACCTAATGTTAAAAATGGAATATATGTTCCTGTAGCAATAGTAGGAGCAACTCTAAATAATGGTGAATTTGAAATTAAAAATACTAAAATTAGAGGAATTAAATCAGAAGGAATGATTTGCTCTGAAAAAGAGCTTTCCATTTCTAATGAGCATGATGGTATTATGATTTTAAATAGTGATCTGAAGTTGGGACTCCCATTAGAAGAAATTTTAAAAGATAAAAATAAGATAAATTTTGAATTAGATCTTACTCCAAATAGGGGAGATTGTTTTAGCCATCTAGGTGTTTCTAGGGAAGTTGCAATTTTAGAGAATAATACATTTAAAAATGATAAAGTTGAAATAACAAATCAAATTAATATTGATGATTTTATAAAAATAAATATAGAAGATGAAAATGTTTGTTCTCGTTATTCATCAAGAATTATAAGGGGTGTTAAGGTAAAAAAATCTCCTGAATGGTTATCAGAAAAATTGCATTCTATAGGACAAAAATCTATTAATAATATTGTAGATGCATCAAATTATATTATGATGAGTACGGGACATCCTTTGCACACATTTGATTTAGATAAGATTTGTAATAATAAGATTAATGTTAGATTTGCAAAAGATGAAGAGAATATCACATTGCTTGATAATAATAGCTATAATCTTACTAAAAACAATTTAGTTATAGCGGATGATGCAAAGCCAATAGCTTTAGCAGGTGTCATGGGCGATAATAAAACAGGGATATCAAATAGTACCAAAAATATTTTAATTGAAAGTGCTTATTTTAAGCCGTCTGTTGTTAGGAAAAGCGCTAAATCACTTGGCATATCAACAGAGTCTTCAAAAAGGTTTGAGAGAGATACTGATATTGATAATATTATTTATAGTTTAGATAAGATAACTGAACTCATTCTTGATATTGCGGATGGAGGTTCTGTATCGGACTTAAAAGATTTATATGTAAACAAAAAACAAAAGATAAGTATAGAATTTAATTATGAAAGATGTAATGAATTCCTGGGTACTTCACTATCAATAGAAAATATAAAAGAAATATTTAAAATATTAAATATAAGCTTTAATCAAACGAGCAGTATTTGTGAAATACCAAGCTATAGAAATGATTTGATTAGAGAGGTTGATCTATATGAAGAAATCGCAAGAGTCTATGGATATGATAATATAGAGCCAAACAATCAATTTATTTCAAGTTATGATTCTTTTCATAAAGATGAATTTTTATTGCAATCTAAAATTAAAAACTACTTAATGTCAAATGGATACTATGAAAATTATTCAAACAGTCTAGTATCTGAGGATGAAATTAAATATTTCTCTAGTATTCAACCTGTTCGGATCTCAAATCCATTAAGTAATAAAATGAAATATTTAAGGACATCTATTTTACCTGGTCTAATAAAGGCAGCATCATATAATGTAAAAAGAAGCCTGAATAATTTTAAATTATATGAAACAGGAGTTATACATAAATTTGTATCTACAGTTGAAAATAAATCTATAGAAAATCATTCTATAGCGTTATTATTTGTTGCTGGCAAAGAAGACCATTGGAGAAAGAAAGATGAAATGGATTTCTTTTCAATTAAAGGTGAAATAGTAGGATTATTTAAATTCTTGAATTTTAAGGATATTAGCTTTTCAAATGCTAAAATAAATGGTATTTTAAATTCATTTTCGATAAAAATTAAAGGTGTTAAAGTAGGATATTGGGGTGAAGTCGACAAAAAAATACTAAAAAATTATAAAATAAATAATAATGTATTTTGCCTTGAAATGGATTATAAAAAAATTAATCAAAAATATTTTGAAAGTGAAATTTTATTTGAAAAGCCTAACATTTATCCAATTGTAAAGCGTGATATTGCAATAGAAGTAGATTCTTCGATTAAATCTGATCAAATAGAGGGAATTATAAATAGGAAAATTGGTAAATATTTAAAAGATGTTACGTTGTTTGATGTATATAAAGGAGATAATATTTCATCAAATAAGGTAAGTTTAGCTTATACTTTGAAATTTCAATCAGACGAACGTACATTAGTTGATAAAGAAGTAGATGATATAGTAAGTAATATAATAAAAATTCTTAAGAATGAGTTCAATGCAAAGCAGAGGTAAATATGTCAAAATATAATCTAGTTAAGGTACCAATACTTGGTCAAGAATATAAAGTAAACACTTTAGCATCTCCTGAATATATAAAAAAAATAGCTTCTTTTGTAAATGATAAGATGTCTGAAATTAAAGATAGTGGTATTGAAGAAGATTCACAACTTAGGATAGCAGTTTTGGCAGCTATGAATATAGCTGATGATCTATTTCAAGAAAAGTTAAATAAAAATGGAGATTCTAGTGAGCTACTATCAATCATTGAAGAAAAGGCAGAAAAACTCAAAAAGAAAATAGATATTGAATTAGATAAATTTTGATGAAAACTAAAATTCTTAAAGGTAAAGATGTAGTAAAAGAAATTAATAAGAATCTAATTTTAGATATACAAAATTTAAAAAACAATAATATCATTCCTGGTTTGGCTGCCATTTTAGTTGGTAATGATTCAGCATCAAAGGTTTATATTAAAAGTAAAGAGAAAGCATTTGAAAAACTAAATTGTCATACTGAAACATTTCTATTTTCTGAAAATAGTAATGATGATGAAATAATTTTATTAATTAATAAATTAAATGAAGATCCCAATTTTCATGGAATTTTAATTCAACTCCCCCTGCCAAAAAAGTTTAACACTAAAAAAATCTTACATTCGGTAAATCCAAATAAAGATGTAGATGGATTGCATCCATATAATTTAGGTCTATTATTAGAAGGTAATCCAAATTTCATACCTTGCACACCTAATGGTATTATACAAATTTTAAAGTTTAATAATATATCTACTGAAGGTAAACATGCCGTAATTATAGGAAGAAGTAATATTGTGGGAAAACCTATGTTTGCACTTCTAGCTCAAAATTTTAAAATGGGGAATTCTACTGTGACCATTTGTCATACTAGAACTAAAAATTTAAAAGAAATAACATCTAAAGCTGATATACTAATTGCTGCTGTAGGCGTACCAAATTTTATAGATAACAGTATGGTTAAGGAAGGTGCAGACATTGTCGATGTAGGAATAAATAGATTAGATGATGATTCTGTTAAAGGGTATAAGCTTGTAGGCGATGTAGATATTGAAAGTATTTATGGAAAAGCAAATTCAATTACTCCTGTACCTGGAGGAGTTGGACCATTAACAATACGTATGTTAATTAGTAATACTGTAAATGCTGCAAAAAGAAGCATTAGAAGCACCCGTGGCTCAACTGGATAGAGCTCTGGATTTCGGCTCCAGCGGTTACAGGTTCGAATCCTGTCGGGTGTACAAAAAAAAATAAATTAATTATTAAATAAAATATAATATTTTTGTTAAATTTATAAATAATTTACTTAATGTAATAATATTTCACAGGAGAAAATAGTATGAATCTAGGTACGCTAGTTGGGCTAGTTCTAGGAATTGGACTTATAGGATATTCAATGTTTGCAGCCGCAGCTCAAGCAGGTTTGGGTATGGGGGCATATGTTGATATACCAAGTTTTTTAATTGTATTCGGAGGTGCTTTATCTGCTGTTTGTATTGCATATAAATTAAGTGATGTATTATCAATTTTAAAATCAATGGGTAGATTATTTAAGGATGATAATTTTACATTGGGTGATGTAGTGGATGATGCAGTTGAATTAGCAACAGCAAATAGATCAGGTCAATTGGAATCACAAATTGATGGTACTCCTTCATCTATGCCATTTAGGATGCATATGATAAAAAGTGGTATCCAAATGATTGTAGATGGAAGTAAGCTTGAGGATATAGAAGAGATTTTAATTAATCAAGAAAAATTTAGATATGTTAGAGAAGATATTAATATGGGAGTTATGAAGAAATTAGGTGAATATACTCCAGCATTTGGTATGGTTGGAACTCTAATTGGTCTAGTAATGATGTTATATGGTATGGGAGCTGGTGAAAGTGAGAATATGGCTGCTCAACTAGGTTTATCTATGGCTGTCGCTTTAATTACGACTCTTTATGGTGCTCTTTTTGCAAATTTCTTATTTTTACCATTTGCTGATAAGCTAGATAGTAAAAATAAAATTAAAAAAATCGAAAGTGCTTTATGTACTGAAGCTATAATTCTTATTGCTAAAAAGGTTCATCCAATTACTGTTAGAGAACGTTTAAATGCCTTTATTCCTAGAAAACAAAGAAAGGTAGAAGAGTAGTGCCTCAAAACTTTACTGAAGACGATTGTCCTGAATGTCCTCCTGAGGGTTTGCCAATATGGATGGGTACCTTTGCAGATATGATGACATTGCTTTTTGCTTTTTTTGTTCTTATGTTTTCTATGGCAAGAATGGATCCGGTAAAGATGGCTGAGATGGCAGAAGCCATGACAGAAAATACGACAGGTGCAAAAGATGGTGATCCTGATGCAGTAGGACCTATTAAAAGTGCTGCAACGATAAAAGAAGAGCTTAGAGATATCAAAGAAGCCTTACCTGATGAAATCACAGATAAAGTTACAGTATCATCTGATCCTTTAGGTGTAGCATTGGAAATGCAGGGAGAGATCTGTTTTAGGGGTGGATCTGTTGATATGAATCAAGCAATGATGGATATTTTAGATGTAGCATCTGAACAATTAATGACACATCCTAAAGATTTAAGAAGAATTTTTGTACAAGGACATTCTGATAACATGCCTGTAGGTGGTAAGTTAAAAAAGCAATATCCTACTAATTGGGAGTTATCTGCCGCTAGAGCAGCAGTAGTTGTTAATTATTTAATAACTGTTAAAAATATAAATCCTACAAGATTACAAGCTTCAGGTTTTGCAGATAGGTGGCCTTTTGGTATTGATTTTATGCAAATAAGAGAAACTGTAAAAGAAGATGATGGAAGTTATAGATCATATGTTGATGATGCCTTGATTAGAGAATATAATAATACTCCTGATAAACGATCTCAAAATAGACGGATTAAGATTGTATTTTCACCTAGTTAAAAGTTTCCGGCTTCATCATATTCTTCATCTATATCTATTTTTCTATTAATTATAAAACTTTTTACAGATAGAATAAATATTATAAAACCTAGTACTTCAATAAGTTTATAAAATAAAAATAGTTTAGTCTCACTTTCATTAAAAATTGTGAGCAAAAAATCATTCGATTTTTTAAAAAAAATATTTAAATAATGAGTCATAAATCAAATGTCATTTAGAGCAAATAATATTGTAATATTCTTAAGCATTTTAGTATTTTTTTATATCTTCTTCTTTTTTGATTAAACAATCTAATTATTTTAAATAATTTATACTGATAGTTGCTAGCTCATTATCTGGAAACTTATATTTATGTTTCTTATCGATTAATAATCCAGCTTTTTTTATACAATAGTTATATCTGTCCATTTCAATTATATATTGATCTGAATATCCATGAGTTGCATCATAGGCTGTTGTTAATGTTTTGCCTAAATTATCTTTTGCTAACTTAGGATCAATTGAATGTAGTTCTAATGTAATTAAACCAAATTTTTTAATATAAGGTTGCCATTTTTTAAAATGTTCAATTAGATTGTCTTCTAAAATATGATTAGGTATCCATTTCCCTTTAGAACTAAAAGTACAAGTTGACGTAGAAATATGCTTTGAAATTTGTTTAGGTTCTTCAAAAATACGATTGTGATCTAAAAATGATCTAATATTTAAAAAATCATTTAATTCATAATTAAATTTACTCTTTAATTTCTTTGCATACATTGATGGTTTAGATATATCAGCTTTTATTAAGTAATGAGATATTTTGTTTGAATCTAAATTTCGTTTTGTAGAATTTAATGCATCTTGGTTATAATCAGCTCCAATAAAAATAAGAGGAGATTTTTCAAGATTTTGTCCACGTTTTGTATTTTTAATAATATTATTAATATGAATTATAAATTCGCCATTTCCACAACCCATATCAGCAATGCCAATTGGTTGTTTATCAATTGGTCTATTGAAAATATCAATAATAATTTTATCAATAAATTTAAAATAGTTTTTATGAGCTCCACCGCTGCCCCAAACATTCATCGCTCTATCAACATGAATTTCTTGTTTTAAATTTGTATTTAATTGTAAAATTTCTGGATCTTTAAAAATTAAATCTTCAACCATTATAAAAGTATTTATATATGATGAAGTTACTCCATAGGATGCAACTATCTTTAAAATATATTCACCATCCTCATTAAGATCATTATTTCTATTTATCCAACATTCAATTGATAATAAGCCTATCAATTTTGATATAAAAATATTTTCTTTTTTATTTAGATCTATCTTATTTAAAGTTTGAATAATATTATTAAATCCAAGATAAGAAATAAGAGGTGTGATTATTATACCATTTAATTGTTTTACAATATAATATTCTTTTGAATGTATTTTTAAATTTGTACCAAAACCCCAATTATTTTTGCTCATGGATAGAATTTTATCTAAATAAGTTATTTTATCCATATTTGATTTTTTTAGATCTATATTAGATAAAAAATTATACCATTCTAATGCGAAAGTATATTTTTCAATATTATTAAATATATATTTTCCTTTATCTGTAACAATATAATTAATATTTTTTCCATCATTTATAATATCTTGAATTAATAATCCTTGAGAGCTAAGCAATCTTAATGCAATATTTAAATAACCAATATTAAAAGTGAAATTATCTTTTAATATAGATGTGTTAAATGATTTTGTATTTTGAATGAAATCTATGATACCATTTTTTTTGAGCGCAATTAAAGTTGTTGCAATTGAAGCTCCATCAAGATGCCTAAATAGAGTATTTCTAACTAATGATTTTTTGCGTTTTGTTATCATAATTCCTTAAAAAAAATATTAGATATAAAACTAATACATACATAATTTATAATGTTTGTGTGTATAAATTAATACATCTTTATTAAAATAAAAAAAGGAGGCTATATGAAATCTATTGATTTCAAAAGCTTTGTAATAGGCATTTTAAGTTCTGTGATTTTATTTTTACTTATAGGTTCAGATAAAAAAATGAATGATCTAGGTAATATCACTGTTGATCAGATTACGATTCGAAAAGGCTTACAAATTCTAAATAAAAATGATGAAAAGGCAGTATCTATTTATAATAGTAAAGGTGGTGGAGGTGTTTTAAAACTTTATAATAAATTTGGTAAAAATACGGCTTATTTGGGAACAGGAGGTGGTGATAAAGGAGGCTTTAAAATT
>CAYTPF010000035.1:0-9795 GCA_964439775.1 uncultured bacterium
AGCCGTTGTTTTATCAATTATTTCGCTCATCTCGATACATATTTTGTGCAAAAATGCGATCTGAAAATACCATTCGCTTAAAGATTCTTGGATCATCATTTGAATTAAGTTTAATAGATATATCAAAATTCATTTCAAAATAATTAGTTCTAAGCCCATTATTTGCTGTATCAGAAAATCCTAGTACTTGATCTGGGCTTCTACCACTGCATTTTGGAGTGAAATTAAAATTAATATCATATTTATCATTATCAAACAAACCAAATGCAGATGAATTAATAGGTTGGTCATTATATGTCATGCCATAGTCATTATTTTCTCTATAAACATCGGTATCCCAAACAATAGCATTATTAATTACTTTTTTATTACATATATCAACCTGCCAGCTACCAAATAATGATCTGATATTTACACTGTCTGCATCTTTAATATCTGATGAAATGCGGTCCATTACATGCGTAGAATAATGCTTGACATCTTCATACAAAGCATCTCGCTCAATATTCTTACTTATATGAGCTGTAACATTCATCATACCAATAAATATTGAAGAAGCAATAATTAAAGTTGTCACCATTTCAATTAAAGTAAAACCCGCTATATGATTATTGTTTTTCATTAATATATGATTTGAGTTACACAAAAATACAATGTATCTTTATTATTATATGCATCTTCCCAACGTATTTCTGTGGTTAATGCAGCTCTTCTAGCGCTTGATATCCCGGTTTGAGCAACTTTTATATCATAACAAGCCTCTGCCTCTACTATACACTCATCATTTGCATCTCTATCTAAACAGTAAAAATCAGAATGAAGATTATTGTTTGAATAGTTAGTACAATTACTTGTTATAGATGGAATTTCATTAACAGCAATTTTGCCTTTCCAAAAATCAGTATATCCTTTCAATGTATCATATGCCTGTTCTTTTAATCTTAGCTTGTACAATGCTGTTTTAGCATTTGTCATTCCTGTAAGCACAAAGGCTGCAACTAACGCTGTAATAAGAATTGCAGTAATTAATTCTACATACGTAAATCCAGATTTAATATTTGATAGCATTAGATAAATTAAAAAATTCCTTTTTCAAATAATTCTTTATTCTCAGCAATTTCTAAAGCAGCAGTTCTTTCTATCATACCCATACTAAGCAATCTTTGTAAGTCCTGATCTAAGCTTTGCATGCCTTCTTGACCACCCGATTGAATAACCGAAGGAATTTGATAAATTTTATCCTCTCTTATTAGGTTTCTAATTGCAGAATTAGCAACCATGATTTCACCAGCGGGGACTCGTCCTTTTTTATTTTTAATTGGGAGAAGTTTTTGAGCTATAACGGCTATTAGACTTTCTGATAGCATTGAACGAATTTGACCCTTTTGACCGGCTGGAAAAACATCTATAATCCTATCAATAGTTTTTACTGCTGATGAGGTATGTAGAGTAGATAAAACTAAATGCCCAGTTTCTGCTGCAGTTAAAGCAAGCTGTATCGTTTCAAGATCACGCATCTCTCCAACAAGAATCACATCAGGATCTTCCCTTAGTGCAGATTTCAATGCATTGGCAAAGCTGTGTGTAGAATGACCTAGTTCTCTTTGATTTATTAATGAGTTTTTAGAGCTGTGATAATATTCTACCGGATCTTCCACAGTTATTATATGACAATTTTTCTGCTCATTTACATTATCAAGCATTGCAGCTAAAGTAGTAGACTTTCCACATCCAGTAGGTCCTGTAAGCAAGATAAGTCCCTTATCCATCATTGATAGTTGATTGATAATTGGAGGCAGGTTTAGCTCAGTAGAGCTTTTAATATCATTTGGAATTGCTCTGAATACTGCTGAAATACCATTGATTTGATGGAAGAAATTAACTCTAAATCTACCCTTATCCTCGAGGGTCGTAGAAAAATCAATTTCTAATCTTTCTTTAAAAACTACTAGTTGATCCTTAGATAAGACCTCATTTTGGATTTTCTCCATATTTTCTAATGTCATGATGGGCAAATTAAGCTTGTTCATTTTTCCATCAATTCTTATCATTGGAATTGAGCCTACACTAAGATGTAAATCAGAGGCATTTTGTTCTAAAGAATAATTTAATAAATCTTTAATCATATTAAATTTCTATTGACCTTGATCTTTTTGACCATAACCAGAATAAGTTCCTTCTTCCCAGTTAAATGTAAGTGATTTTCCTTCACCACCAGCCATATCAGGAAGACTTGTCGCAGTAATTGTACCACCACTTAAAAGACCACCTTCAACATCAGGCCAGTTACAGTCAAATTCCCATTTTTTTGTTGTAGATGTTTTAATGTCAAGATAACCTTGAGCATTCATTTCTTCCCAACAATCAGCAGGCCAGTCCTGATTTTCTTGGTAAAAAATTTCCGCACTTTGAGCTATGTTTTTTATTTGAACTTTAGCATCTGATGCATATCCTCTTTCAACATATCGGAAATATGCAGGGATAGCGATTGTAGCTAAGATTCCTATAATTACTACTACAATTAGGATTTCTACTAAGGTAAAACCCTCTTGCATTCTTTTTTTGATTGAGTTCAAGTTACTTCTCCTTATATATAATAAATTTTTTAATTTGCCTTAAAGCGAGCTTTAAATTTATCATAAATATAATTAAATATCAATTGTACTTTTTGTTTCAAAGTGTATCATTTTTTAAAAAAATTACATTTTGATACAAAAGAATCTTTATTAAGTTAAAGTTCAGGTACTATATTTTTATTGGCTTAATTTGCACAAAATCATTTAAAACAGGATTCAATTATTATGGTAAAATTATTATTAATATTAGCTTCAGTAAATTTCTGGTTGATGGCTGGTCAATTTCAATTATCTCAATCTAATAACTCATTGACATTTTCTATGGGTGAATTGAGTATGGAGCAGGTAGGTGAATATACAAGAATTAAAGAGCATGACGTTGGAACGTTGCTGAATGATGGCATGCCAGAACTACCAGTATTTTCAACTTTCTATCAGATAAATGAAGGTGTTGAGTATAATTTTTCACTTATCATAAATGATTCATATGTTATTGATGATATAAATCTATATCCTGAACAGCCGGTATCGAAAGAAATTATAGATACAAAAATTCACAAAAACCTTGATTTTTATTTATCTAATAGTAGCTATCCTGAAAATAATTTAGTGGTTTCGGATGAAATGGTTATGCGAGATGTTAGATTTTTGCAAATCAGTGTAGTGCCTTTTAAGTATTATGCCAATACAAAACAATTAGAAGTGTATAATAATATAGAGATTGTAATTCAAGAAGCAGGGAATCCTATTGAAAGCTCAGATTATAAAATATCTGAATCATTTGATAAATTATATGAGAGTTTTTTAATTAATTATTCCAGAGATGAGAATGTAGAGTATCAGCAACCTGCTATCTTATATATAGGCAGTAATTCTGCGATAAGTAATAGTTATTTTCAAGATATGTTACAATGGAGAAAAGAGCGTGGCTATGTTGTTTATACGGCAACTACAAACCAAACCGGAACAAGTACCTCAAGTATCAAAAACTATATCCAAGATGCATATGATAATTGGTCTCCAAGACCGGAATTTGTTAATTTGGTTGGGGATGCGGGAGGCTCCTATAGTAACATCCCAACATATTTTGAGAATTGGTCTGGTTACAATGGCGAAGGAGATCATCCTTACAGTCAGTTAGATGGGAATGATATATTAGGAGATGTGTTTTTAGGTAGGATTTCAGTAAGAAATACAAATGAATTAAACGTTATTTCTAATAAAATTATACATTATGAAAAAGCAACTTATATTGCCTCTACTGGTACGGATTGGTATGAAGGGGCTGCATTAGTAGGTGACCCATCAAGCTCTGGCGTTTCTTGTATTATAACAAATGAATATATTGATGAGACTATGACTGCTTATGGCTTTGAAGATATAAGAACAAAATATTCAGGTAGCTTTGGTTCTTGGATGCAGAACGAATTGGCTGCTGGTGCGGCATACTTTAATTATAGGGGCTATTGGGGAGTTAGTGGATTTGGAAATGGGAATATAGATGCAGCTAATAATGGTTGGAAGCTTCCTTTTGCAACTGTTATAACCTGTGGAACAGGTAGCTTCGCATCAGATAATGCTTGCCTTTCTGAGCACTTTTTAAGAGCAGGAACAGTTTCTACTCCTAAGGGTGGTATTGCTGCGGTAAGTACTGCTACTTTAGGAACTCATACAGCGTTTAATAATGCAATAAATATGGGTATATATTGGGGGCTATTTCCGCGCAAAGTAGAAACAGCAGGCTCTGCTGTTCATCATGGGAAATTGCATCTTTATTTAACATATCCTGGTGACCCTAGTAACAGAGTTAGTGTCTTTATGCACTGGCATAATCTTATGGGTGATGCTGCTACTCATCTATGGAAGGATACTCCTTTAGAGTTGAATGCAGATTTTTCATCAATTATTCCTGCTGGAACAAACTATATTACTATTGATGTTACAGATGAAAATAATATTCCATCTGAAAATGCTAGAGTTACATTATTGAATGATAATGAATCTATTTTTATAACAAAATTATCAAATGCTCAAGGTAGTGTGACTTTTGATTTAGAAGATTCAATTACAGGTAATGTAACAGTTACTGTTACCAAGCAAGATCATATACCATATCAAAGTATTTTTAATATTTCTAATGATGTTGAATCGATAAATATAAATTTTGACCAATTTGTATTAGAAGAATTCAGTGGTGATAATGATGGAACGGTTAATCCTGGTGAAATTTATAATCTTAATATACCATTGAAAAATTTTGGACCAAGTAATATTAATGGAGTTTCAGCTACTCTTGAATCAGAATCGAGTAATATTGAAATTCTTACTGAAAATATTTCTTATGGTTCAATTAATTCAGGACAAACAGTAGAATCAGGTGCTTTTAGAATTGAAATTATGGAAGATGTGATAGATTTAGAAGAGATGGGTTTAAAGCTACATATTACGGATTCATCAAATGAGTATTGGAGTAGCTTGGTTCCTTTGGATGTTAGGGCCGCTCATTTGATTGTTGAAAGTATAAATTTTTCAGGTGATGATTTATTAAATCCAGGAGAGACTGGTTCAGTTGAAGTTGTTTTATTGAATAAAGGTTTCAAGTCAATTAGTAATATTTCAGGAACATTATTATATGAAGGTGGTAGCTTTGATATAATTGATGATACAGGTAGTTGGGGAACAATTAATCCTGGACAATCATTGGCTTCTAGCAATGATTTTGAAATTGCAGCTGATGATGCTATTATTAATGGAAGTATTCTAAACATTGATTTGGAATTAGTTACTGATGATGGCTATGATAGAATTGAACCTATGAGTGTTCAAGTTGGAGAGGTATCTCAATCTGATCCTCTTGGTCCTGATAATCATGGTTATTATATTTTTGATTCGGGAGATTTGGGTTATTTGCAAGCCCCAATTTATGACTGGATTGAGATCGATCCTGATTTGGGTGGTTCTGGAACTAGTTTGAACTTTAATGATACGGGGGATGGTAATTTTTCTAGTTCAACATCAACGGTTGATTTGCCGTTTACATTTTATTTTTACGGTGAGCCATATAATGAAGTGAGCATTTGCTCGAATGGATGGATTGCGTTTGGAGAATCTGAATTGGAATCATTTAGAAATTATTCTATCCCTGGTGCAGGAGGACCATTAAAAATGGTTGCTGCATTTTGGGATGATCTTAGAACAAGTAATGGAGGCCAGGTATATAAATATTATGATCCTGTAGATGGTATGTTTATAATTGAATGGTCAGGTATGAGGACTGATTATGCTAATTCAGTAGAAACATTTCAAATTATTTTAATGGATAGTGGTGTTCCTCCTTATGGTGATGGTGAAATTAAAATTCAGTATAAAGAATTTAATAATACATCAGTTGGAGATTATACTCAATATACTCCTATACATGGTGCATACTCTACTGTTGGAATAGAAAATCATTTAGGCAATGATGGTTTGCAGTATACATTTAATAATGTATATCCGCAAGCAGCAATGCCTTTATCTGATGGAGATGCGATTTTTATAACTACTGATTCGGGTCAGCCAATCTTAATGGGTGATGTCAATCAAGATGAGGTATTAAATATATTGGATGTCATTAATATAGTTAATCATATAATTAATTTTGAATTGTTAGATCCATTACAGCAATTTTTAGCAGATATTAATGATGATGGCACAATAAATATTCTTGATGTGATCAATGTTATTATGGAAATTCTTGAATCTTAGATATCTTAATAAAGTAAGTATCTTTATTAATTAATTATGGAAATTTATGTTTTAGTTTTTCTATTCATTTCTTTTATTGTTTATGGATCTATTGAATATTATAAGCATCAATCCGTTTTATCTTCTATTCCAATTAGAATTCATATTAATGGTGCTAGAGGTAAATCTAGTGTTACGCGATTAGTTGCTGCAGGCCTTAGAGCTGGTGGTTTGAAAACATTAGCAAAAACTACTGGATCTGCTCCAAGAATTATAGATCAAAAAGGTAAAGATCATGTTATACATAGATTGAGGTCTGCTTCGATAGGTGAGCAGATTAACCTGATTAAGCTTTTTTCTAATGAAAAGCCTGATGCGATGGTCATAGAATGTATGGCTGTGCAGCCTGAATATCAATGGGTGACAGAGCAAAGGATGGTCAAATCAACTATAGGAGTTATAACTAATGTGCGCCCAGATCATTTAGATGAAATGGGTTATGATTTAGAAAGTATTGCTTTATCATTGGCAAATACAATTCCTTTTTATTCAACATTCATAACTGCAGAACAAAAAAATGTGGTTCCTTTAAAAAAAATATCAGAAAAACGTAAAACTAAATTTTTGCAATCATCGCCAGATGAGATAGATACAGATTATATGTTGAAATTTCCATTTTTAGAGCATGCAGAAAATGTTGCCCTTGCTTTAAAAGTTTGTGAGCAGGCTGGTGTAGAAAAGGAAGTAGCTTTGGATGGAATGATACATACTAAGCCAGATCCAGGCGCTTTAGAGATTTTAGATTTTAAAAATAAAGGTAAAGAAATTTATTTTATTAATGCATTTGCTGCGAATGATCCCCATTCTACTGCAATGGTTTGGGATATGATGTGTAATCGATTGTCTAATAGCAAGAAATGTATTTTTTTAAATACTCGAGAAGATAGAAGATACAGAACGAAACAGTTGTTAGATTTGTGCTTTTACAAAATGAAGCCAGAAAAACTTATTATTAGAGGTGATAATATTTTAAAATTAATTCCAGATGATATAGATTTGAAGATTGAATATAAAATATTTTCTTCATCTACTATGCCTGAGGAATTGATATCATATATTATGCAACAAAATGATTATTTTATTATGGGTATAGGTAATATTGTTGGATGGGGAGATCAGTTTATCAAGGAACTTAGGACTTATGAGTGAGTTTATTGTAGCACTTTCAATTGGACTTGGGATGGTATTCAGTCTATTGCTAACAGAAATAATTGGACTAACGGCTGGTGGTATAATTGTACCAGGGTGGGTCGCATTGCATTTGCATAATCCAGTTAGTGTTTTTATGACTTTTCTAATTGCAATTATTGTCTATTTGATTGTTGAGATGGTTTCTAAGTTCATGTTTATTTATGGAAAAAGGAGGTTAGTTATTTCTCTCCTTTTAGGTTTTATTATGGGACTTATTTTTAATACATATTTTAGTAATATTTTTTTTAATGAACTTCATGTTGAAATATATAGTATAGGTTTTATTATTCCTGGTATGATAGCAAATTGGATGAGTAGGCAGGGAGTTTTAAGAACAATTACAATTATTTTTATCACCTCTCCTATAGTTCAGCTTATTATAATAATTCTAACTCAAGGTCAGATTTTAGATGTATAGACCTATAAATCAAAGAATTTCAATATTGATAGCTTTGGCTATTATTAATTCTATAATGTTTTATTGGGTTTCTAGCTCTAGATCGCCATCGTATATGCCGGGTTACGAAATGAAATTAGATTCTGCTGAATTATTTCAAGAGTCAATGAATTTGATTAAGGAATATCAAATCATGCGAGAAGATTTTACAATAGATCAAGATGATGATCCTTTTTTGAGTGGTTTGATTGGTCCGCCAACTACTTTGATAACAACATCATTGGCTAAGTTAAGTAGCAAGCAAACTACAATTAATCCTAATATAGCAGCCATGATGGTTGAGTTGTTGCTTGATGGAGGAATTGAAGGTGGTGATACTGTAGCTGTAGGGATGACAGCATCTTTTCCTGCAGTAAATATAGCATTTTTATCTGCTTGTAAGGTTATGAAAGTTTACCCTGTAATTATTTCTTCAATCGGTTCATCAAGATGGGGTGCAACTGACCCTAGTTTCACTTGGCTAGATATGGAAAAATTATTATTTGAAGCGGGCTTGATAGATGTAAGATCAATCGCTTCTTCTTATGGTGGAATTGGTGATAAAGGTAAAGGATTGAAACCAGAAGGTAAAGATTATTTATGGGAAGCCATTTATCGAAATAATATTGAAATTATAAATATGGATAAATTATCTAGCTCAATTGAAAATAGACTTTTTAGATATGAAAATATTTTACCCATTAGTCAATATGATGGATATGTTAATATTGGTGGTAGTGCTGCTAGTATTGGACAGACTGTAAACGCAAAGTTAATTCCAAATGGATTTTCTAAAAAAGAAGAAGTTGGTGATTTAATTGGTAATAGTGTTATTAAAGAGTTTTTAAATAATAATGTTGATATCATTCACATATATAATATTGTTGATCTTGTATTAGATAAAAAATTAAAGGCTTATCCAGATAAATTTTATGAATTAGGGGAAGGTCCTATTTATCTTGTTCAAAAGTACAATTTAATTTATGCTAGCATCGCATTGTTTATTACATTAACATTGTTAATAGTCGTTAGTATAATAACTCATCGTCAAATTAAAGTAAGGATGTCAACACATGATCCTGAATCATTGCTGTAGTATGATAAGATATATAATTATATTATTTTGTTCGTTATTATTTGGGAAAGCTTTTTCACCTAATGAGATAGAACTTAAAGAAAATTTATTTTATGAACAAAATGAAAGAGAATATTTTGTTTTATATAAATCTAATTTGAATTACGAAATAGAGGGTCCCATCAGATTGGAGTTAATATCAAGGAGAGCTATTCCTGAAAAGTCAAAAAGAAAATATGAATTTGGCTATGAGATATTTTTAAATGATTCAGAGCCAATCGAAGTAAGGCACAAAAAATATAAAAAAGATAATATGTTTTCTAATGACCATCCTGGCCATGGTTATACGCAGTCGGGGAATACGGTTATTAATTTACCCGATGGTTTGCATAAAATTAGCATTGCGCCTTTGTTTAAAGGAAAGCCAACTTTAATAAGAGTAATAAATAAATTGTATAAAAGATCAGAAGGGATAACAGAGATTGTTATGCCTGAATCTATGGATGGTAAATCAATTGTTTTGGATGACTTTATTATTAATAAATATAAACGAAAATATTTTAAATTAGTTGGTGGCCAATTATTATCATTTAATGGAATAAGTAATGATGAGTTTTCATTATATGGTAGAACCAATACAGATTCTAATCAATCTAAATTTAACTTTTACCAATTTGAAATATTAGAAGGAAATAGACAGAAAAAAGTTGTCATTGATTATTTTGAAAATG
>CAYTPF010000036.1:0-9773 GCA_964439775.1 uncultured bacterium
GAAAATAAATTGGATTTATAATGGTGACTATAGCATTGAATCTGGTCACGATGCTTACCTAAATCTTAAAAAAAATAACATAAAGAAAATAACCTTATTTTCTTGCAATGATTCTATGGCACTAGGGTTTATGAAAGAGGCAATTGAAGATGGAATTAAAATCCCTCAAGATTTAAGAATTTCTGGCTATGACAACTTGCCTATTTGCAACAATATATCACCATCATTAAGTTCAATAAACACTGATTATAAGAAATTAGGAAAGCAGGTCATACTTACTTTTAATCAAATGCAAAGCCAAGAACTATCTGAATCTATCTTAAGCCTGATTCCAATTGAATTGATAAATAGAAAAAGCACTTCTAGAAAATAATTTATTTAGTCCTATTATTGATATAATATTTTTCTAATATAATTCAAATAACAATACTTTAATATCTTCTGTATGATTATTAACATTATTATTGTATGATATGGATCACATTTCTTAAATTATCGAGATTTAAAAAGTGGAGTTGATTAAATCAAATTAGCAGAGAGTGAAAAAAATTTTCACTAATGGCCTTAAAGGCTATAATTAATTACAAAAATATTTATTTTTGCTTACCTAAATAAAAAGGAGAAACAAATGCGAGGAGCATGGAAAACTTTATCTTTATTAATTTTAACTATTTGTTCATTTATATATGCAGATGTATTTATGACAGAATTAACAGATCCACAGAACTCATCTGATGCTGGTAGATATGTTGAGCTTCACAATAACGGTGATGCTGTTGTAGATCTTTCATCAGGTTGGTCTATTCAAAGATGGACCAATGGGAATGTAGATCCACAAAGTCCTGTAGCATTAACAGGCGCAATAACACCTGGTGGATTTTATATCATATGTAATGATGCAGATAAATTTGCCGCCACTTATGGTGGAACCTGCGACCTAGACATTGGAACAGGTGGAGCTGCAGATTCAAATGGTGATGATAATATTGCCTTGCTTGGCTCTGATGGGTCCATTGTCGATATGTTTGGTGTACCAGGTGAAGATGGTACAGGTACTGGCCATGAATTTGAAGATGGAAGAGCTGAAAGAGCTGCAACTAACATAGTAGCTTCTTCTACTTGGGAAGAAAGTGGTTGGAATATAGATAATGACTCTGGTGGTGGTGATGGAAATCAATATGCACCTGAAGGATTTGATCCAGGCGCATGGATTGGAGCTGGAGATGCTCCTGATGATGTATATGGTTGTACAGATATTTTTGGATTAAACTTTAATAGTGATGCAACTGCTGATGATGGATCTTGTTCTTATGCAGATCATCAAGTTGAAACTGGAAGTATGTACTATTCGCCATCTGATTTAGTTATTAATATGGGTGAAAGTGTACAATGGAATAATGTTGATGGTTTTCATGATGCTGTTGCTAATGATGGTTCTTTTAGTTTTGATGCTTGTTCTGGTCCTTGCTTAATTGGAAGTCATACATTTGAAACAGCAGGAACATTTGATTATATATGTAGTGTTGGTAATCATGAAGCAATGGGTATGGTTGGAACAATAACAGTTGTTGATCCTACAGTAAATGTTACATTTTCTGTTGATATGAGTATTGAAGGAGTTGTTGGTGATGTTAAAGTAAGAACTTCAACAGTTAATGGTGATTACTCGCCAAGTGACTGGTTTGTAATGGATGATAGTGATGGTGATTTAGTTTATACTTATACAATGTCACTACTTCCAGGTGTAACGTACGGATATAATTTCAATAATAGTGATGGAAGTGGATATGAGTCAGGTAGTGATTTAGGAGATTGTGCAGGTGGTAATTATGGGAATGATAGATTTGTAACTCCTTCTGAATCTGATATGGTATTAGATAGCGTTTGTTGGGAATCATGCGATTCTTGTCCAGCTGTAGTTGAAGGATGCACAGATCCTACTGCTGAAAATTACAATCCTGATGCAACCGTCGATGATGGTAGCTGTGAGTATGCAGAACTTGAATCAGCAAACTTGTTTATAACTGAAGCTGCAGAAGGATCTTCAAACAATAAATATATAGAAGTTTATAATGCATCTGATGAAACAGTAGATTTATCTAGCTATGCATATCCTACTGTTGGAAATGCACCATCTGAACCTGGTAATTATGAATATTGGAATACATTTGAAGAGGGTGCTTCAGTTGCATCTGGAGATGTGTACGTTATTTGTCATGGTTCTTCAGATGATTTTATTTTAGCTGAATGCGATGAAACATATACTTACATGAGTAATGGTGATGATGGACTTTGCCTTGTATTTGGATCAGAAGGTAACTACGAAATTCTTGATTGTGTTGGAGATTGGAATGGAGATCCAGGTTCTGGTTGGGATGTAGCTGGAGTAACTGCTGCAACAAAGGATCATACACTGGTGAGAAAATCTTCAGTATCAACAGGTAATGCTGGTGATTGGACTGTATCTGCTGGAACAAATGCAGATGATTCTGAATGGGTAGTATTAGATCAAAATACTTGGGATTATCTGGGATCTCATCCACATGAATTTGCTGAAGCAGTATTGGGATGTATGGATCCAAATGCAACAAACTTTAATCCAGATGCTACTGAACAAGATTATAATGAATTTGGTACATCCACATGTACATATGCTTCTTGTTTAGATATCCCTACTGAATTGGGTTGTTTATGGGAAGATGGAACATCAGCTGAATGGTGGGAAGGTTGGTGGAACTGTACCGATGCTGGCGGTCAGGTTTGTGGTTTACATGAAGTTGTTTTCGAACTTAATCTTCCTGATGGAATTGGTGGTATTCCACATGTTAATGGTTCATACAATGGATGGTGTGGACAATGCTATAATGACATGAGTGATGATGATGGAGATGGTACATGGACACATGTTCAATACTTTGGTGATGGTGAAACTCATGATTACAAGTTTACAACAGATGGATGGGGTAACCAAGAAGATCTATCTGGACTAGACTGTGCTGTAGAAACTGATGGCTACTGGAATAGACAATTTACAACTGGTGCTTCAAACACTTCGCAAACTCTAACATATTGTTGGGGAACTTGTGATGAAACATGTGATGTTCCTTCTGCATGTGGTGATGGTACTTGTGATGAAAATGAAGACTGCTCAAGCTGTCCAAGTGACTGTGGTGAATGTCCTACTTCTAATGTTACTTTTGGCTTTGATGGTTTAGATGATTGTGGTCAAGTTAATATTACTGGTACTTTTGATGGATGGACTGGATGGGGAGTAAATCCAGCTGATCACCCAGACTATACTATTTCATTAACAGATGGCGATTATGAATTCTTATATCTATGTGTAGATACATCTAATGATGGTTGGTGGAATGATGTTTGGGGTAACTCAACTACTGTTAACCCTCCTGCTGATGGAGATTGCTCAAATGGAAACCCTGAATATACTAACTATGTATTTACTGTTGCTGGTGAGGATATGACTGTTTCATATTGCGCAGGTACATGTGATGCAACTTGTGGTAGTGATTTCTGTCAATCTGGTGATTCAAATCTAGATGGAGATCTTAATGTTCTAGATATTGTAGTAGCTGTTGAGATAGTTTTTGGTGCTGATTATGGCAGTGATGCTCTTTGTGCTACTGATACAAATGCAGATGGATCTGTTGATGTTCTAGATATTGTTCTAACAGTTGAAATGATTCTTGGTGGAAGAGGAGTAGAAGCTGATAGAGCTGAATTAAATGTTAATGGTTCTGATGTTGTATTTAATGCAAATGGTTCGGTTGGAGCATTTCAAATCAAAATAAAACATAATAATTCTTTTAAATTAGAATTAACAGATGATGCTCTGGTATCAAACTATAAAACCACGAAGAATTCAACAACAATCATAATTGTAGCGCCTGAAACTGATTTCTTATTTTCAACGCAAGATCATTATGTAATTGAAGAAGTTCTTGCAGCTACAACTAATGGTTATATTGATGTAGAAATGGAATTGCCTTTATCTTATACAATAAGCTCTGCTTATCCAAATCCATTCAATCCATCAACGACTATAAGTATTGATCTAAATACCGAAGCAAATGTAAGTATTTCAGTATACAATACTATGGGTCAACTAATGGATGTATTGGTAAATGATAATTTAAATGCTGGCTCTTATCCATTTGTATGGAATGCACAAGATGCTCCTAGTGGATTATATTTTATTAAAACAAATATAAATTCAAATATGAGCACACAAAAAATATTACTACTTAAATAAAATAAGTATATTAATATCATTGAAAGGGGGCTTTTTTAGCCCCCTTTCTTTTTGTTACCATTTTTTATTATTATGTAATTAAAAATTAACATATATTATATCATAATAAAAAAATTAAAGCTATGAAAATTATAACTGATGATGCAAAATAATTTCAAAATAAAACTTAACACATATAAAAAACATATTTCCTTAATATTTGTTTTTCATATCATTTGTACACAACTATTTAGTGCAAATATTGAATTCAATATTGAAACTGAAGAAGATTATGGAGCTGTTTGGATAACAGGTACATTTGATGGATGGACAGGTTGGGGCTTGGAACTTACTAATACTGGGAATTATTGGACTGGATCAATGAATTTAGGGAATGGTGATTATGAATATGTTATTTTAGGGGTAGATACCAATATTCCTAATTGGTGGAATGATATTTGGAACAATTCTACAACTTTAAATGCCCCATTAGGTTCAGAATGTGATTTTAGTCCAGGTGATGAATGGCAAAACTATGGTTTTACTGTTAATAATAATGATGTTTTTCAAGAATATTGTGCAGGTACATGCAATAATAATTGTGGCAATTTCAATGGATACTCTACAACATTTATTATTGATATGTCAGAAGAAACTGTTGTATCTGGTAACAATGATGAGCCAATAGTCTACCTCGTTGGAACCGATCCTCAGTTTAATGGTCCATCTGGTATCCCAATGATAGAGACTGAAAACAACCAATGGGAAACAACTATTAATTTATTACCTGGTACATATACTTATAAATTCAGAAATGGATTTTATGATTATTGGGATAGTCCTGGTTGGGAAAGTATTTCAGGAGATTGTACTGTAGGAGAATGGGATGACAGACAAATATCAATATCAAATAATACTGAAATTGTTGGGCCTTTTTGTTTTAATAGTTGTACAGAATGTGATTCAGGTCCTGAAGAATATGTTTTAGTATGGAGTGATGAGTTTAATGATAATAATATTGATCTAACAAAATGGACATTTGAAACAGGAAATGGTAATTGGGGCTGGGGAAATGGAGAACATCAATACTATACTTCGAGAGAAGAAAATGCTTTTATAGAAGATGGGAAATTGGTTATTCAAGCTTTATATGAAAATTATAATGGGTATAACTATACTTCTGCAAGAATGAAAACAGTTAACCAGGGTGATTGGGTTTATGGAAAAGTAAAAGCTAGAATTAAAGTTCCTTCTGGTGATGGGACATGGCCAGCTTTTTGGATGATGCCAACTAACTCAGTATATGGTGGATGGCCTAATAGTGGTGAAATTGATATCATGGAACATTATGGTTGTGATCATTTAGAGAATCATCCAGAGGCAACTGTTCATAATAATATTTATAATTGGAATGGTGGCATACCTCCTACTTCTCATGGAATGGATATCCCTACTGCAACTTCAGATTTTCATGAATATGAACTTCAATGGACAGAAGATGAACTTAAGTTTTTTATAAATGGAAACTGGCTTGGCTCCTATTACAATATTAATAATGGATGGCAACAATGGCCATATGATCAAGAATTCTATATTATTTTAAATTTAGCAATTGGCAGTCATTTTATGAGTTGTGAAACAGAAAATAATCTTTTCCCTCAAAGATATGAGATTGATTATGTTAGAGTTTACCAACTTCAAAGTATTGATGATATAGAGCTCTATGGAGACCTAAACTTAGACAACAATTTAGATGTTGTTGATATTATTCTTATGGTAGACTATATTGTTGGTAATAGCAATCCTTCAGATCAACAATTTTTAATTGCAGATATGAATCAAGATGGTGAAATTAATATTTTTGATGTCATTCAACTAGTAGAAGAAATTTTATAATTTTAATCTACAACATGAACCTTGATCATATTTGTTGTTCCTGATATCCCAACAGGAACACCTGCAGTAATTATAACCTTATCTCCTTGTTCTATATACTCTTTATTCTTTAATAAAGAAATATAATTTGATATCATCTCATCTGTAGAAGTATATTTTTCTACTAAGATAGGAGTTATACCCCATATAAGTGCTAATTTTCTACATATATCTGGATAAGGACATAATGCATAAATATGAGAGTTGGGTCGATACTGTGCCATCTTGATTGCTGTGCTACCCGACTCTGTCATTACTGCTATTCCCTTTATGTCAAGATCATTGGAAATATTCATAGCTGCATGACAAATTGAAGACCTTCTATCGCTCTTTCTTACTGTATCCTTAGGGATGTACCTACTAAAATTCAATGGATCTAAATCATCCTCAATTGCTCTAGCTATAGAGCACATCATTTTTATAGACTCAAGAGGATATTTACCTATAGCAGTCTCAGCAGAAAGCATCACTGCATCAACACCATCATAGATTGCATTTGCAATATCATTAACCTCTGCCCTAGTTGGGTTCGGACTACTAATCATTGACTCAAGCATTTGAGTCGCAATAATAACTGGTTTTTTATGTTGTAGACATTTATTAACAATCTGCTTCTGTAATAATGGTAACTTACTTAATGGCATCTCAACACCTAGATCGCCTCTTGCAACTAATATTCCATCAAAAGATTTAACAATATTATTTAGATTATCTAATGCCTCAGGTTTTTCAATTTTTGCAATAATCGGTATACTAGAATTTTTAGAATCTAGTATCTCATTTACTTTCAAAATATCATCAGATGATCTAACAAATGACATAGCAAGCCAATCAATGTTTAAACTTATCGCTGTTTTTATATCTTTAATATCTTTTGATGTAACTGTAGATACATTTAAATCTACACCTGGAAAATTAATTCCCTTTCCATTTATAATTTTCCCCTTAGATACAGAACGAATAGAAAGAGAGGTTTTTTGAACACTTTCAACAATGAATGATAATGTTCCATCATCAATCTTAACATATGCTCCAGGCTGAATCTCTCCAAACTTTATTGGGATATTAATAGGTATATCAGCCCTACTATTCCCAACAGTTAAGACCTCATCCTTTTTAATATGCATAACCTCATCTTTACCTTGAAAATCAACTCTGATTTTAGGACCACACAAATCAAACAAAATTGCAACAGGTAGATCTAACAATCTTGATTGATCTCTTATTGTTTGTATTACGCTTTTTAAATCTTCAAGGTCATATTGATGGGACATATTAATTCGAGCTACATTCATGCCATCTAAAATCATATTCTTAATTTTATTTTTATCAGTACAGGATGGACCAATTGTGGCTATTATCTTAGTTTTTTTCATTTTTTAAAATCTTATCCTTTATTTCTAACATAAAATCATAAGCAGGTTCATATTCATTTGGAATTATTCCATCTAAAATAGCTTCCTCAATAGCTCTTTTTATTTGACCTACTTCAGGTCCAGGAGCTAAGCCTAAATCTTTCATAATGATTTCACCTCTTACAGGCGATTGAAATTTTTTCATTTCATCTTTTAGCTTTACATCCTTAATCAACTCTTCAACTTTCTCAAAATTATTTAAATATTTTTGTACTTTTCTAGGATTCTTTGTTGTTATATCTGCTCTACATAAAATCATTAAATCTTCAATAAACTCACCCGCCTCAAATATCAAACGCCTCACAGCGCTATCAGTTATTTCTTTTTTTGCCAAGGCAATTGGTCTTAAATGTAATTTAGTTAACGTTTGAAGATAAATTTTTAAATCATTAGGAAGTTTCATTCTTTTTGCAACATTAGACAGCATTCGTCTTCCTATCTCTTCATGCCCATGATAAGTCCATCCTTTATGCTTGTTAAAACGTTTAGTTACAGGTTTTGCAATATCATGCACAAGTGCAGCAAATCTTATCTCTGTTTTATTAGTTAGTTTTGCTGAATTATCAATAACCTGTAATGTGTGAATAAAAACATCTTTATGACCCATACCATTAATTTTTTCTACACCTGGCATATCAAGCATTTCTGGAAAAACATATTTTAATAGACCTAAATCCTTCATTAAATAAAAACCAATACTTGGTTTATCTGTTGATAATAATTTTATAAGTTCTTCAGTAATCCTTTCATTAGAAATAATATCAAGACGATGCGATTGTTTTGCGATACTATCTAAAACCTTAACATCAATTGAAAAGTTTAATTGAGCAGCAAATCTTATAGCTCTAAGCATCCTTAAAGGATCATCTATAAATGTTTTATCTGGCTCAAGAGGTGTAATTAATAATTTTTTATTAATATCTTTTATTCCACCAAAGGGATCATAAATTTCACCATAGCTATCAGGCATAATTGAAACAGCAATTGCATTTACTGTAAAATCCCTTCGAGATAAATCCTGATTAATATCAGTAAATGTGACTTTAGGCTTTCTTGAATTTTTAGAATATATTTCTTGTCTAGCCGTAGTTACTTCTAATTTATATTCATCAAAAGTCAACTGTGCTGTTCCAAATTTTTCAAATGAAACAAATCCTTTAGCATTTAACTTTTTAGCAAGTTTTTCTGCAAATTTAATGCCATCATTTTCAACAACAATATCAATATCATTTGCTGTTTTATGCATCAACATATCTCTAATATAACCACCTACAAGGAATGTAGATACTCCTAAAGAATCACCCAATTCTCCAGCAGTCTTAAAAATAGATTGGTGATTGTGATTTTTATCTAATAGATCTGAAATTGTACTCATATATTATTATGTTAAATTAAGTTTATTATGTCTCTTAGTAAAACTTAATTCCCACTTTTTTAAAAAATAATTAATTTACTTTATTTCTTGATTTTTTTATTATAGATAATCCCTGTAAATTTATATTCGTTAATGAAATATTTAATGAATATCTAAATATGTCTAAATCCAATAAAATATCAGAAGAAGAAGTAAAAAAAATTGCTAAATTAGCAAAATTAAAGCTTACAACTGAAGAAATAAAACTCTACTCATCTCAAATGAGTACGATTATAGGTTATGTATCTCAGTTAAATGAAGTTGATACATCAAAAATAAGACCTATATCAAATATCATAGATACTAAAAACATTGTCAGAACAGATAAAATTCAAGAATCATTAGATAAAACCATTTCATTGAAAAATGCACCAGATGCTGATGAAGAGTTTATTAAAGTTCCAAAAATTATACGATCAAAATGAAAAAACGTAATCCTGTAAAATATATTTTTGTATTAGGTGGTGTATTATCAGGATTAGGTAAAGGTATTGTTGCTTCATCTTTGGGTTATTTATTAAAGTCTAAAGGATACAAAGTAACAATTCAAAAACTTGATCCATACTTAAATATTGATCCTGGAACAATGAATCCATATCAGCATGGTGAAGTATTTGTACTAGATGATGGATCAGAAACGGATCTTGATTTAGGACATTATGAAAGATTTATAAATGAAAATATGTCTAGTTTAAATACAACCTCAGCTGGCAGAGTATACTGGAATGTATTAAATAAAGAACGTAAAGGTGACTATCTT
>CAYTPF010000037.1:0-9350 GCA_964439775.1 uncultured bacterium
TCTTGACTTCAAGTATTGGATCATTAATAGATAAATCGGTTATAGAATTTGTTCTTTTATTGTCAAAGTATAAATCAATAAAACAATTATCAAAAATAGTACAACTTATTGAAACAAATTATAAAGATAGACAAGGAATTATAAATGTTGATATAATATCTACAACAGAATTGGATTCTAGCTTAATTGAATCAATAACTAGTACTATTAAAAGCAAATATTCTAAAAAAGCTATTATCAATAAAGTAATTGATGAAAAACTTATAGCAGGATTAAAGCTAAAAATTGGGAACACCATCTTAGATGGAACAGTTGCAAGTAAATTAAAAAAACTTAAAAACAATCTAATAAATAGTAACTAAAGGAAAAAAATGAATATTGAAATGAATGATATTACCTCATCAATACGTAAAGAAATGGAAAAATTTGATAGTTCTATTGATGTATCTGAAGTAGGTGAAGTTATAATGGTTGGAGATGGTATAGCCCGTGTTAGTGGTTTAGAAAATGTTATGTCTTCAGAATTAATTGAGCTACCAAATGATGTTATGGGTATGGCTATGAATTTAGAAGAAGATGAAGTTGGATTGGTTGTATTTGGTGATACTCGATTAGTAAAAGAGGGAGATTTAGCAAAACGTACTGGTAAAGTAGTTGAGGTTCCTGTAGGAAAAGAATTATTAGGTAGAGTTGTAAATCCCTTAGGAGAGCCTTTAGATGGTAAAGGACCTATAAATGCCCAGAATTCTCTTCCAGTAGAACGTAAGGCATTAGGAGTTATGCAAAGACAACCAGTTACTGAACCCCTACAAACTGGACTTAAAGCAATTGATAGTATGGTTCCAATTGGTAGAGGACAACGTGAGTTAATTATTGGTGATAGACAAACTGGTAAAACTGCTGTTGCAATCGATGCAATTATTAATCAAAAATCTACACAAAATACTGATTCACCTGTATTTTGTATATATGTTGCAGTAGGTCAAAAAGCATCAACTGTGGCTACTATTGTAGCTGAGCTTGAAGAAAATGGAGCAATGGAATATACAACTGTAGTTGCTGCAAACGCTTCTGAATCTGCCCCATTACAGTTTATTGCACCATATTCTGGATGTGCTATGGGAGAATACTTCCGTGATAATGGTCAACATGCTCTAATTGTTTATGATGATCTATCAAAACAAGCAACAGCATATCGACAAATGTCATTAGTTTTAAGAAGGCCGCCAGGAAGAGAAGCTTTCCCAGGTGACGTTTTTTACTTGCATAGTAGACTTTTAGAAAGAGCTTCTAAATTATCAAAAGATGAGGGGAGTGGCTCTTTAACTGCATTACCAATTATTGAGACTCAAGAGGGCGATGTATCAGCATATATCCCTACAAATGTAATTTCTATTACAGATGGACAAATTTATTTAGAAACAAATTTATTTAATTCTGGTATTAGGCCTGCAATCGATGTTGGACTTTCAGTTTCAAGAGTTGGTGGAGCTGCACAAATTAAAGGTATGAAAAAAGTAGCTGGAACTCTTCGTTTAGACTTGGCACAATATAGAGAGTTGGAAGCATTTGCTAAATTTGGTTCAGACCTAGATAAAAACACCTTAGCACAATTAACTCGAGGTGAAAGAATGGTTGAAATATTAAAACAAAATCAATATGTTCCTATGGCTACTGAAAAGCAAGTTGCTATTATTTTTTCTGCTGGGAAAGGTTTGCTTGATGATGTTCCTGCAGATAAAGTAAGGCAATTTGAAGAATCAGTTTTAGAACATCTTGATAATAATCATAGTGATCTTCTTACATCAATTAAAACTAGTGGTGAGGTTTCTTCAGAAGTTGGCGATAAAATAGTGACTGCAGTAACAGATTTCAAAAAAGGATTTTTATCATAAATCAATGGCAAATCTAAAAGATATACGTAATAGAATAAAATCTGTTAAAAGTATTCAACAGGTAACAAAAGCAATGAAAATGGTTGCGGCTGCTAAAATGAGAAGAGCACAGGAAAATATGGAACAATCAAGGCCATATACTGCAAGACTATCAAGCATGCTAGATAATTTAATAAATGATATTGATAGAAATTTGCTGCCTGAATTAGAAATACGAAAACAGGTTAATAAAAAATTATTTGTTGTTATAACTGGTGATAGGGGAATGGCAGGAGCATTTAATACTAATGTTACTAAAATAGCTCATAAAGCAATTGATGATTTTGGTAAAGATAATTCTATTTTAATATGTATAGGTAAAAAAGGATATAGTTATTTTAAAAATAGGAACTATAACATTTTGGAATATTATATGGATTTTTGGTCTGAATTAAATTTTCAGCATGCAATTGATATAAATTCTAATATAGTTAAACAATTTTTGAATGAATCCGTTGATCAGGTACAAATTATTTACAATGAGTTTGTAAACGTTGGTAAACAAGAAGTTTATAATAAAACCTTTCTACCTTTAACTTACAATTCCTCAAAACAAGATAGTTCCAATTCCTCAGATAGGATATTTGAACCTTCTAAAGAAACTGTTGTTCAAACATTAGTACCAAAATTTTTAAATACTCAAGTTTGGCAGTATTTATTAGAATCATATGCATCAGAACAAGCAGCTAGAATGTTAGCAATGGAAAATGCTACTTCAAATGCACAAGATATGATTAAAGACTTAACATTACAATTTAACAAAGCCCGCCAATCAGCAATTACTACTGAAATGCTAGAAATTGTTAGTGGCGCAGAGGCATTAAGCTAAAAAGGAAAATTTATGTCATCAATTGGAAAAGTTTCACAAGTTATGGGTGCTGTTGTTGATGTATCATTTGAAGATAGTCAACTACCAAATATTATGAATGCACTTGAAATTAATCGGGAAGATAGTGATAAACTAGTTTTAGAAGTAGCTCAACATCTTGGTGAAGGTATCGTACGAACAATTGCAATGGATACCACAGATGGATTGGTTAGAGGAACTAAAGTTGAAGATACAGGAAAACCAATTTCTGTACCTGTTGGTCAAGAAACATTAGGCCGATTATTTGATGTTTTAGGTAATACAATTGATCAAAAAGGTGAAGTTAAAACTAAAAAATCATCTCCTATTCATAGATCTGCTCCCAAACATGAAGATCTAGCAACTTCAAAAGAAGTTCTAGTGACAGGAATTAAAGTTGTTGATCTTATGGAGCCATATACAAAGGGTGGAAAAACTGGTCTATTTGGTGGTGCTGGTGTTGGTAAGACTGTTTTAATTCAAGAATTAATTAGAAATATAGCTACAGAACATGGAGGTTATTCAGTATTTGCTGGTGTAGGTGAGCGTACAAGAGAAGGTAATGACTTATATGCTGAAATGACTGAGTCAGGTGTTATTGACAAAACTACAATGGTATTTGGTCAAATGAATGAACCACCTGGAGCACGTCTTCGTGTAGCTCTATCAGGTTTAACAATGGCTGAATATTTTCGAGATGATGAAGGTCGAGATGTTTTGCTATTTGTAGATAATATTTTTAGATTTACTCAGGCAGGGTCTGAGGTTTCAGCTCTTCTTGGTAGAATGCCATCTGCTGTAGGTTACCAACCTACATTATCAACAGAAATGGGAGATCTCCAAGAACGAATTACTTCTACAAAAACTGGATCAATAACATCAGTACAAGCCGTATATGTACCTGCTGATGATTTAACTGATCCTGCTCCTGCAACTGCTTTTGCACACTTAGATGCTACCTCTGTTCTCGAAAGAAAAATTGCAGAATTAGGTATTTATCCAGCTGTTGACCCACTTGCTTCAACATCTCGTATATTGGATCCACGAGTTATTGGCGATCGACATTACAATGTTGCCAGAAATGTTCAATCTATTTTGCAAAAATATAAAGATTTACAAGATATTATTGCAATCTTAGGTATGGATGAGTTATCTGACGAAGATAAATTGACAGTTTCTAGAGCTAGAAAAATGCAAAAATTTATGTCTCAACCATTTTTTGTTGCTGAACAGTTTACTGGAACTGAAGGTCGATATGTATCATTAGAAGATTCAGTTTCAGGTTTTGAGGCAATTTTAAATGGTGAGGCTGATGAATGTCCTGAAAATGCATTCTCTTATGTAGGTTCTATAGATGAAGCCTTTGATAAAGCTAAGAGTATGTAATGTCAAAAACTTTTAATCTTGAAATAATTACTCCAACAAAAACAATTAATGAAGGTAAAGTTGAATATTTACGAGCACCTTCATATGATGGATTATTTGGTGTTAAAAGAGGCCATGCAAATGCAACAATGGCTTTAGATATTGGTGAAATAAAAGTTATAAAAAATGGTATAGAAACATACTATTCTTCTAGTTCAGGCTTTGCTGATATTACAAATAATACTGTAGAAATTTTAGTTGAATCCATTGAATTGTCAAATGAAATTGATAAATCAAGAGCAAAAAATTCTGCAGATCGTGCTAAAAATCGATTAAAAGACAAAACTATGGATCAAGATCGATCTATGCTATCACTGCAAAAAGCTTTAAATAGATTAAAAGTTTCTAAAAGATAATTTATTTCACAATCTCAGAAGCTCTAAGAAATTGATACCCTTTCTTCTTTAAAATCGGGATTTCTTTATCTAATACCTGATAAGTATTTTCTTTAACATGCCCAATTGCAATCGCAATATCCATTGAATGAGATAATTCAACAAGTTTATCAAGATTCTTTTTAATACTATCAGGATGATCAATATTATCTAAAAAAATTTGTCTAACATCTGTCTTTACACCATTTTGTCTCATTGTTATAAATCCTTTACTGTTTGGACTGGTGTAACTATCAATAAAATATTTATCCATACTTTTAAGTGATCTTGCTACATTTTTCATTAACTGTACATTTTCTGTAGCCTTTGAACCTTGATGATTATTAATTCCTAAAGCATGCGGTATTTCTAGAAATGCATTTTCTAATTTATCATAGACTTGATTATAATTTAAATTTGATGTTAATAAATAACTATTTAAAAAGTTTGCTTTTTCATCATAAGCTTCCATTGGCATATGCACCATAATTTCAAACCCATATTTATATGCCATATATGAAATATCTTCAGAATAACTTTCTCCAGGTATGATTGATATAGTTATATCATTAGGTAAAGTTAAAAAATTTCTATGTAAATCATTTTCAGAATTTCCAAAATCATCAATAATTATACATATCTTACCTTTTATAGGGATATCTGAATGAGAAATTGATTTTTGTTGATTAATTATTAATAAAATAATACAACATAAAGCTATTGTAAAAAATATATATTTATTTTTACTAATAGTTATAAATACCAAACGAAATCTAAATATTTTGAAATATCAAAAGCCGTACTATTATGTGTAGTAGTACCTATATTTATACCCCAATTTTTATAAATATATGAAATACCTAAGCCATATATAATAATATCATTTTGTTTTGTAAAACCTAAATTACATGATAAATCTTTAAAAGATTTAAACAAACCTATTTTATATATTGAACTATTATTCTTATCTGATACAAAATCTAATAAAAAATTTGTTTGTAAAATTGGCTCAATAATAGATAAACCAAATCCAAATTGAGATGGAATCGAAGTCCTTAAATTATCTGAAAATTCATATCCTAAATTTTTTAAATTTATCCCAAAATTAACATTGTTTGAAAATTTATAAAACATACCAAAATCGGTGGTATAACCATACATTATTTCTTTATATAATTTTGAAAAATTAATTTTAATCAAGCTTCCAATTTGCCAACCCATTAGATCAAAAGCTGATCCATAGCTTGCTGCAACCCAACTAGATGAAAATGTTCCTAGTGGTTGATCTGATGGAATATCTCCATATAATTCCAAATCATTTATAATAGAAGATTGTAAAGATATATAATGTGGATTAGTATTTCTCCAAAACATAGAAACTTGATTACCTGGTACATTACCTAACCAATTATATGTAGAAAAGCGAATAAAATTATCATTTAGTTTGTAAATTGATGCCGGATTAATTTCAACATCTAATGTTTTAGCAATACCTGCTCCAGTAAAACTTGCAGCCGTTGCAGATGATGGTATATTTAATGCCTCTAATCCAATACCAAATAAAATTTGATTAAAAAATAATATAATTAAAAATTTCATTTATAGTTTAATTCTCCAGCTAAAATTATGACTTATTCCCTCTTCAACGCTACCAGGGTCTAAAGCATAATCTAAATGTAAATAATATTTATCCCATATGAGTAATTTAGAACCTAAACCCATAGTTATTTTATCAAAATTAAATCCTAATCTCAATTTTAAATTATCTGAAAAATCTTTTTCAAAACCCAGTCTATATACTAAAGCATCTTCAGGTACTACCCATTCAATATTATTATTTTGCTGAATAATACCTGCATTATATCCTGATGTTTCCTTAACAATTGGTAAAAGTGGAAAATCTAATTGAGATACAATAATTAAATTTTTATCATGAATATATTTAGAACCAAATGAAACAATTTTTGGGATATAAATAGAATAGTTTTTCTCAGTATCTATTAAATCATATTGCCATTTATATTTACCAATTATATTACTTATTCGAGTACCAAAATTTAAATTTTGTGAAAATTTATATAGAACTCCTGCATCAATACTTATAGAATTATTATCTATTTCATCTAATATATTAGAATTTGAAATCTTCAAATTAAATCCAAATGATACATTATCAGAAAATTGAACTCCAAATGATAATAATGCTAATAATTCAGAAATAGAAAATTCTTTTGTTATATCTCCAATAGTATTTCTACCAATAATTCCACTAGTTCCAGCTCTAATAATAGCAATACCTAATCCTGCTTTAGGAGGTAAATGTTGATTAAATGCAAAAGCTTGGATAGAACGATCTAATGACATAGAAAATAAAGAAATTCCGATTTCAGAAGACTGTACACTGCTAACTAATGCAGGATTAGAAAATTGTCTAAAGCCTGAATTAGATAATGCTACTAATGCGCCTCCCAAAGAAATCTCTCTAGCATTTGTGCCATATCTTAATTCTGAACCAGCATATCCACCAACTATCTCACCATTTAATATTTGAATTTTTAAAATTAAAAATGTTACTATGATTATTCTTAAACTCATTAATTAATAACCACTAATTTTGACCAATAAATATTATTATTATTATTTAGTCTACAAAAATAAACTCCATTAGAAACCTTATGCCCATATGAATTTCTTCCATCCCATATGAATTCACCTACATTTGTATACAAACCATTATTAATAAAATTATTATCATTTAATTCTATTACTTCTTCCATAGAAAAATTAAAAATGTTTAATATTGAATTATCTGATGCATTTTGAAAAACTAATCTTACAAATCCTTCGCCATTAAATTGATTAATTTCATTAATATAAAATGGATTGGGATAAGCATAAAAAATATCATCAGAATTATTATTCCAAAAACGTATAACATCCCAATCCAAACCTAAATTTGATGTCAAAGCTAAACCATCAGGTGTGCCTATCCAGAGTGTCTTCTCAGTTTCATCTAAAACACTTATAGATGAATAAACCACCTCAGATAAAATTTTCTGACCATCAAAACTTTCAATATCAGATATTTTGGACCAATATTCACCATTATTTGATACATATAGTCCATTTTCTGAAGATGCATAAATTCTATCTTCATCTGAGTATATATTATAAAATTTTATATTTAAATCTCTCAACTGATCTGGGGTATCCCAAGAAAAACCACCGTCATCTGAATAACTTATCGCATTCTTTTCCGAACTATCTGTTGACCATGTAATAGCCCATATTCTATTATTTCCCAATTGATAATTAAAGCCAATTACCCAGTCTCCAGAAAATCCATGAGTTATGGCATTAAAATGCTCCCAATCAATACAACCATTTTCATGGTTGATAATACCCTTATTAATACCCTTTGCAGTACCTACCCATATTGTACTATCATTATTTGAAAAAATAGAAAAACCCTTATGATTATGTGACCCACCATTAATAGGATCATTTGGATTGATTTCATATGTATCAGTATTAATAAAACCACAAACTAAAACTGATTGATTATCCATTGGTAAAGGAATAATTTGCCAAGGATTTAAATCTTCCCCAGGTTGTCCAAGATCAATATTTTGAAATTTAAATCTCCGAAGACCACCTGCCCAACTTGCTGAATAAATATAATCTCCAACAACCGCTAAATCATATGTTATATTATTGATCTCAGTTGTAACTGATAGTTGTTTAATCTCTTGATTACCCCAAGTGATAGTTTGATATAAACCATCATTAGGAATTGGATCAATTGGTTGATTTTTATAATACCAAGAGATACCATTATCTATTGAATATCCGATCCCAGTTCCAGATGGATATATCCCTCCAGCAGCTTCAACCATCTGACCACCAGAAACAGCTATAACATTATCTTTAGTAATAACAGCTGGATTGCTACCATAAGGTAAATTTGGACTATCAAACGTTCTAAAAATATCATTATTATCTAAATCCATATATCCTAAACCACCTGAAGTACCAAAAATAACTCTATCTTCAGCCAATCTTATATCAACAATTGAATTACTAGGTAAAAAACTATCTTCATTTAATATATTTAAATTATTATTAGGTATATAAGATCGATCATGAGGTAACATAGAAAAAATAAAACTAAAAATAATAAAATATAATTTAATCATTACAATTACCACAATCTATATTGCAAGATTCACAATTTTCATCATAATCATCACTACACACATTATCACCACAAGAAATTATTTCAAGTGTAATATCATTTATTTCAGAACTATCACCATTATCATCAATAACTATGAACTTAAATAAAACTACTCCATATCCACCACATTCAATTGAAGGTCTCATTGGAATTGAAGTTATAAATTGATAAATACTATCATTAATTGTAGAATTATATTCCATAATCCAAGATGCATCTGATATATAGCCATTGTATTGATCTTCAGTTATATTATAATGATCGCATTCTTCTGTGTTAACATCATCTTTTGTAAGATAATCAGTATTTATCATATATCTAACATAATCTATGTCAGATAAACCATCAAGATCTGAAGTCATAACACTTATATTTAAATTTGTCCAACTTAATGGATCTAAATAAAATAATTCTTCCATTTCTACATCAATTATACTGGGCAAATTATTTTTATATATACTATGTACAAATGAATTATTTAAAATATTTCCATTAGATTCAATAATTTTACAATTAACTATATATTCGCCATA
>CAYTPF010000038.1:0-9271 GCA_964439775.1 uncultured bacterium
GAGCTGGGTTCAGAACGTCGTGAGACAGTTTGGTCCATATCCGCTGTAGGCGTAGGAAATTTGAGGAGAGCTGTTCCTAGTACGAGAGGACCGGAATGGACAAACCTCTAGTGTACCTGTTGTCACATCAGTGGCACCGCAGGGTAGCTACGTTTGGTCGGGATAAGCGCTGAAAGCATATAAGCGCGAAGCCCATCCCAAGATTAGATTTCCCCTCTCATTAATGAGACTGAAGACTCCCAGGAGAATACTGGGTTGATAGGTTACAGATGTAAGTGCAGTAATGTATTTAGTCGAGTAATACTAATTAGTCGTGAGGCTTAATCAATTTTTCATTTTTAGGTTGACAATTCAATGAATCTATTTCTATTCACAATACAAATTTTTCCGGTGATTATAGCGTAGAGGAAACACCCGATCCCATCCCGAACTCGGAAGTTAAGCTCTATAGCGCCGATGGTACTGCACGGGAGACCAGTGTGGGAGAGTAGGACGTTGCCGGTACTTTTCTAAAAACCCTTGATTTTAATCAAGGGTTTTTTTATAAATAATAGTAATGTGATTTAGAATAATTAAAAAAAATATATTTTTTAGTAAGTTAATTGTTGAAAATAGGTTAAATATTTTAGATTATGAAAATTTCAATTTTAAGTATTATAATTAGTTTGAATTTTATTTTTGCAGAAGAATATTTTTTGTATTCCCCTATAATACCATATCCTGAAGGAAATACAAATTTTTATACTTTTTTAATAAATAGAGATGGCGAAATTAAGCGTATATGGGATCATGATTCTTCTCCTGCTAGTATTCCATATCTATATGATGATAATATTTTGATTAGACCTGCCTTAGTAGAATTTCCAGCTATAGATTTACCAGGTAGGGGAGGTCTGATACAAAAAGTTGACTGGTTGGGAAATATTTTATGGGAATATGAGTTTTCTGATGAGTTTATCCAGCAACATCATGATATTGAAGTATTACCAAATGGTAATATCTTGGTATTAGCATGGGAAAAGAAAACTCAAGAAGAAGTGATCCAAAAAGGGAAGCTTAATCATACAGGAGTATTGTACGTAGATATGATTATTGAGATTGAACCTGGTGAAAATAATTCTGGAAATATTGTTTGGGAATGGCATCTTTGGGATCATTTAATTCAAGATGTAAATCCAAACTACGATAATTATGGGATTGTATCGGAACATCCAGAATTGTTAAATATAAATTTTTTAAATTCTGGTGGTGGTGATGGGCCTGGCCCACCTGGAAATGAAAGTCCAGATTTTACACATTGTAATGCAATTCATTATAATGAATTATTAGATCAAATTATTATTACATCAAGAAGAGCAAATGAGATATTCATTATTGATCATTCAACAACAACAAATGAAGCAAGTAGTAATAATGGAGGAATTTATGGAAAAGGTGGTGATTTTTTATATAGATGGGGAAATCCACAAAATTATGATATAGGTAGTTCAAATCAACAAATTTTATTTGCACCTCATAGTGCAAATTGGATTAAAGAAGATTTGAATGGTGGAGGTAATATTCTAATATATAATAATGGTTTAGGTATGTTAAGTAATGTTCATTCCTCTATTATAGAAATAGTGCCACCATTAGATTTGAATAATGGTTACATATATGAGCAAGGAACAACATTTTTACCAGATACAACAGTAATGAATTTTAATAATAATTTTTCTTTTTTTTCAACTTTTCAATCGGGTGTATTTAAATTAGAAAATGATAATATTTTAGTGACAGTTACAGAGCAAGATTATGTTTTTGAGTTAAATCAAGATTTAGAAATTGTATGGGAATATTTTTATGAAGGAGATGGTCATATCGCACGAATGATTAATTATGATTTAAATCTTTTGCATGGAGATTTGAATTTTGATAATATTATAAATGTATCAGATATATTAATTGTAATTGAAAATATACTATTTTCTCAAAATAGTTACGTAAACATAATTAATAATGATATTAATAATGATAATTATGTTGATATTTATGATTTAATATTATTAGTAAGGATGCTTTTATAGATAATAATGATAATGTGACTAAAAGCCTTGCGTGAACTAGTATTTCCGGTTAGATTAATAATGAAAAAAAATGTATTTTATGATATGAAAAACAGGATTAAATAATGAAAACAGTGAAATATTTAATATTAGCAGTATCTATCAATATAGTTTTAGCAAATAATTTTGAATTTGTAGAGTATAATTTTAATCAATCTAATATTCATACATTTTATTTAAGCAGTTTTGATATGGTTACTGGTTCAACTGATATTGAATTCTTTAAATATGGTATTAGAGCAACAAATCCTCTCATTTATGAAATGGATGACTTGGAATTAATTTTAGATTTTTCCATCACAATTACCTCACCCATGATAGGTTATAATTCTCCTACAGAAATTATTACTGGAAAAGTGAGAATTACAAATATAACTGAAGAAATTATTTTTGATAATACTGATTTAAATATTAATACAACTAGAATAGGTAATAGTATATTTGCTGTTGATATTGAAAGCCAGCCAGATAATGACCAAATTGGAGACATTGCGAATGCGATTATTCAGATGGGAAAATTACCAAATGGACTTTATAGTGTTGATCTTACATTGTATCAACGTACAAATCAAGGAGATATCGAACAAGACTCAGAAGTCCTAGAAGAAGAAATTTATTTCCCTGTATTTTTAGAATTAACAACTCCTGGTGGAAGCAGTTTGTCAGATACTTTAGAAAATTCCATTTTTACTACATATCCTGTTTTTCAATGGGAATCTGATTATTGTCCATCTTGTAATTATGGAATTAGAGTAAGTGAGTTTAACCCCGTTTTACATAGTTCTTTTTCTGAAGCTATAAATGATGTGTCAAATATTCCTATAGCACAATCCCAAGATTATTTAGATATTGGACCAAATATTACTCAATTTCAATTTCCATTATCAGGTGCAATTGATTTACAAATAGGTAAGTTATATGTATGGCAGATTTCAAGAACATTTGAAACAACAATAGGAACAAATTTAGCAAAAAGTAATATCTTTTTATTTAAAATAAAATCTGTTTCTGAAAGCAGAGAAATGTTGGATTCATATTCTAGTACTATTATTGATTTTATAGGTGAAAGTACATATAATCAATACTTTGGTTCAAATGGTGATTTGTCAGGTTTTTCATTATCAGGGAATAGTATCCTAATTAATAATGAATCCGTTCCGATTGGACAATTAAATAATTTCTCTAATCAATTGAACCAAGGTGCAATTTCAATTATATCGATTGAGGTAGAATAATGAAAAAGATATTAATATTCTATAGTTTTTTATTTACAATATCATTTTCTGCTAGTGCCATTGGCATGGTTACAAAAACTATGGGAAATGTTGAATATAAGGAGTCATCATCAGGTGCAACAAAGCAATTAGTTCTAGGAAATTTTTTATATAATAATGATCAAATTATCACAAAAGAAGATGGTTTTGCAGTAATTTTATATATTGATGACAAAAGTCAGGTAAAAATTCAAAGTAATACTGAATTAACTATAAGAGGTACTGCTTCAGCTGGTGAGATTGCAAAGCAAATTAATGTAACAAATGGAATCGTAAAAGCAAATGTTACAAAAGAACAGTCAAGTGATTTTACTTTAGTTTCTCCTACGTCAGTAGCTGCTGTTAAGGGGACAGATTTTTGGGGTGTAATAGATGAAAATACTGGTGATAAGTTTTGTGGTTTATCTGGTAAGGTTGAAGTAACAAATTCAGCAACTGGGCAAATGGTTGAGCTTGTGGCAAATACAACAGCATTATCATTGAAAGATGGTTCTTTGTCTGTAGCAGTTACTCAAGAAGGTGATATCCCGGCCGATGAAGATCCAGATGGAGATGATAATGGTGAGAAAGAAATTAGAATACCATATCAGAATGAAGCAGGTGAACAAAAAGAATTAATCATTAAAATTAAAAATAATTAAAGAATAAAATTTTATAGGTATCTTTTATTTTGAAAAAAATAATTATTTTTATTTTTACGTCTACTCTTTTCAGTCAAATCATAAATCATGAATTGATAGAAAATGCATTTTCAAATGTTCCTTTAAATGTTGAATTTGAAATTGTATCCTACTCGGCCTCAATTAAAAATGTATCATTATTTTATAAAACTAAAAATCAACAAAATTTTTTTGAATTTAGTTGTATTCCATTGCAAAAAGATTATTTTTTAGGTACAATCCCAGTTTCATCGCTTGATAGAGAGTATGTTGAATATATTATTGTAGCTGAATTTAGTAATGGTAGTAGTGTTAGTTTTCCATCAATAGATCCATTTAATAATCCACATAAAGTTAAAGTTGAACAATTGCAAGAAACTAAATTTGATAGTAAAAAGATATCAGTTTTGAACCAAGGTGGTAGTATAAAATCTAATGCATTAATTTTATCACCTATTCCAAATTCAAATGTTAATAAGGATGATATATTAATTGCATTATCATTATTTAGTGTTAAAGAACCTAATTTAGAAAAAATTAGAGTATTGTTAGATGAAAAAGATATCTCAAATTCAATTATTGTTGAAGATAACTTGTTAACGTATATTCCAGAAGAAATTTCTCCAGGATTGCATAATATATCTATATCTATGGAAAATAAATATGGAATAAAATATGAAACGATTGAATGGTCATTTAATATTGTAACAAGTTATGCTAAATCACAAGAATCCTCTTTTAAAAGATCTGGGAAAGTATCAACTGATATGTATCAATCTATTATAGAAGATGATATTATAGAATATAATACACTAAATATGTTATTGAGAGGAAATTGGGATTGGTTAGACTTAAAAACAAATATCAAATTAACATCATTGGAGTCAATTTATGAGCAACCTCGAAACAGATATAGATTAGATTTTAAAACTCCATTTTTAATTTTAAAATTGGGTGATGTGAACCCAGAATTTAATCAATATGCATTATGGGGGACTCGAATTCGTGGTTTCGAAACACAATTAAATAATAAATATTTTACATTTAAGTTTACACAAGGTGAATTAACCAGAGCTATTCAAGGCGAATCTTTAGATGAAACAATGGTAGTATCTGAGTTAAAAAAAGCTGATTCAGATATTTTTGATGATGTAAATGGTAATGGTTTATGGGATTCTTCTGAAGTATTTATTGATTTAGATGGTGATGGAATTTGGGATGAGGATGAAGAAGAGCATCAAGATTGTGGTTTAGATGATGATGGTAATTATATTTGTAATGGTGACATCGGCTGGGATGATTCTTACGGTAATGGTGTATGGGATTCAGCTGAAGAATTAATAGTCGATGCTAATGCAAATGGAAGTTGGGATTCATATGGTCCGGATACAATAAAAATTGGAAGAGATGATTATACATTTAAAAATGATATCTATGGTATGGATATTGGTTTAAAGTATAATAAAAAAATTAAATTAAATTTTCATTTTTTAAAATCAAGAGATAATACTCAATCTATCTATAATAAGATTAATGGCTCTATTATTCATTTAACTGATGAATTAGATACTTTAGTAAATGATAATGCATTGCATTATTTTAATATTGATACTTCTATTGTCTTATCTGGGAATACAATAGAAACTTTATATGATTTTTCAATTGAGTATGATAGTTTAATGTCAAATTGTAGTTCCATTTTTGGTAATGGTACAACGCACATATGTGAGCTTTTAAGTAAAGATTGGTCAGGTAAATTACCACAAGATAATATTGTATTTGGATCAGATTTAAGTTGGAAATTAGATAATGATAAAATGATTTTTGAAAGTGGTTTTTCATTTAGTTTGTTAAATCAAAATATATGGGATCCTATTTTTACTTCAGCAAATTTAGATACTTTATCAGTTATTGGTGATTCAGAATTAGATAATCAAATCGCAGGTTCTTTTGAAATACCATTTGAACCATCTGATTATGAAGATATTTTTGTTATTAATCAATCAATGTACCCATTAATTCCCATAGATATATCTTCTGGAGATATTGGAATGAAACAAATATTACATATGCCAAGCTTAGCCTATCATTATAAACTAAAAATGAAGTATTTAAATCATAATATTTTGTTAGGATATAGGCAAATAGGGCCTGATTATTTTTCTTTAGGAAATCCTAATATTCAAAAAAATATACGAGAGAGAACATTTAGTGATAAGATGAAATTTTTTAATAATAGGATGTTTGTAATTTTTAAATATCAAGATATAGATGATGGAGTAAGTTTAATTTCTGAAACTATTTCATCAAATACTAAAATGGATTTAAATATTAATTTATATCCTGGAGTAGGTGTCCCAACATTTAGTCTTAGCGTAGGTGTTAATACAAGAGATAATGGAGTCAGTCAACAATATGGTTCAAAATATATTATAGATGGTCAACAATATAATGAAGATGAATATACCGAGTATCAAGATATATTAGGTGATTCATTTGATGCTACCTTTGTTGATACTATAGATGTCGATTTAAGCAATAGAGATAATACTAAAACTATAAAAACTAATATTTTAGTAACAAATCAATTTAAATATTTTGGATTCCATAATGTTAGTTTAAATATTAATAATTCAAATAAAATTGATTTAACTGAAATTGAAAGAGGACCTCTTATTTTGGAAGATCCTAATTACTATTCTCCTGCATCTGTGAGTAATACTTATAGTTTAAGTTTAAAATCAGTTTTTATAGGTAATTTTGAAACTAATTTATCTTTAAGTAGTAATAATTTCTCATTTAGTAAGGGAGTGAATTATGGAGAGCAAAGTTTGAAATTTATGGATCTAATGTTGAGTCTTAAAAAAAGAAAGTTTTTTAAAACAATTAATTTTGGTGGGAATATTAGCTTCGGTTCTGGTGCAGCAAATTTTGAACAATATACATTTAAAGTCTCATTTGATAAAAACATTTATGACATGTTAATTTTAAAAACTAATTGTGAGTATAAAAGAAAAATTGTCATTGGAAATGAATTGCAATATTTTAATAATTATCAAATAACAGCTAATTTAGCATATACTTTTTAATAGGAACTAATAATGACAACAATTATTACATATTTAAGTTTTATATTATTTTTATCATTTAATATTCTTTTAATTTACTATTCATTTTTAGATCAATTTGATAAGCTTCCATCGAAATTTAGAACTTTTATTATTGGTTGTGCATTGACGTTAGTATCAGTCTTCATTGTTACAGGTTTTCATAAGTATAATTTTTTTGATGTCCTTGAATATAAATTATTTGATTATAGGATGGAGATTAGAGGCTATTTATCAGGAGATTTATCTTTTGATCCTATCCCAAAGACATCTGAAAAATTTACAGATTTAAATGGAAATAATATATTTGATTCTAATGAAGATTTTATTGATTTAGGCAATAAAAATTGGGATTTAGGTGAAGATTACAATGATTTAAATAATAATAATGAATATGATATCGGTGAGCCATTTATTGATGAAGGTAATGGAAAATATGATAAAGGGATGAATGTAGTTCTAGTAGAGATTGATGATGAATCTTATCGATTGATTGATGAATCTTATCCATTTCCAAGAGGTAGGGTTTATGCTAGAGCCATAAGAAATTTATCTCAAGCTGGGGCAAAAGTGATTTTTTTCGATATTATGTTTGATAAGCCAGATCATCAATCAGAAACAATAATTAAAGAATTTGGTGAAGATATAGAAGGTTTTGTTCATGGTGATAAAGAGATGCATGAAGCAATTAATTTTGCTAAGGAAAATGGGACTACAGTTATATTGGGTGCAAAAATAGCTAATGAACCTACAAGGAAACCACCTTTTTATTATTTATCAGCAAATGAGACTATTATGTCAGCTGAGCCACTTTCAGCGCTTGTTGGTGTGCCAACCGATATTGATGGAGTACATAGAAGATTCATGATTTATCAAAAATTACCAGAAGATGATACATGGTATTTAACTTCAGCTATTAAATCAGTTGCATCATATTTAGATATTAAATATGATTCCAATTCTATTGAAGATTTAAAAGATGAAAATTTAATTTTAATTAAAGATAAAGAAAATCCATCTAAGAAAATTACTATTAAAACTTATGGAGATGAATTTAATGCTTTTTTATTAAACTATTATGGTCCAGCGTCAGGGCAAAAAACTGGATATAAGGATCAGACATTTAAAACTTTTAATCGTTATCCTTTAGCAAACATTGTGGATGATTCTAATTATAACCTTGATCCTATTATGGAAGATACAAATTGGATGGACCAATTTTTGCCTGGGATTATCCCAGATTATATATTAGCAATTGAAGATATTAATCAACGTAAAATGATGATGGATATGTTGGGTATTGGTACTACTGATTTATCCAAGAGTCCATTTAATAATAAAATTGTTGTAATTGGAACTTCATTACCTGAAGATCAAGATTTAAAAGTAACTCCATATTATAATGTTTTAGGTAAGCAAATTTTAATGCCAGGTATGGAAGTGCATGCTACTGCAATGCAACAAATAATTGATGAAAATTATATTTCAGTGTTTAATGATAATATATCTTACAACAGAATCGGCTTATTATTTGGTTTAATAGATGAAGTTGATTTTTATATAATTTTATTGTTATCATTTTTTACTTTTTTAATATTTAATTTAACAAGTCCTTTAATATCTGGTATTTTAGTTGTTTTATCTATAATAAGTTGGGTGATTTTATCTTTTGGATTATTTGTTCAAGATTTCTCATGGATTATGAAATATTTTTCTAGTGAATATATTTTAATGCCACCAAGTTTTGATAGTTCTATTATTATGCCAGTTATTTTCCCAATTACATCAATTATATTAACATATGCTATTAATTTAGCATATAAGTTATTTACAGAGGGGCAAGATAAGGCATTTTTAAAAGCGTCATTTGGTAGCTATATATCTCCTGAACTCATTGATCAAATGTATGAATCTAAAGAGGCACCCGCATTGGGAGGTACTGAAGGACATACTACTCCTTTCTTTTCTGATATAGCAAGTTTTTCTACATTTTCAGAAAAATTAAGTGCTGAAGATTTAGTATTGCTTTTAAATGAATATTTAAATGAAATGACAAATATTTTGCTGAATAATAATGGTACATTAGATAAATATATTGGAGATGCAATAATTGCATTTTTTGGAGC